>CACNYH010000004.1 GCA_902624495.1 uncultured Pelagibacteraceae bacterium
TTAGTAGGTTAACAGCTAGTCAATCTACGCTAACAATAAATGACTCAAGTATTACCAAATTTGAAAGAAATAAGTTAATCAATAGAGTTTTTGGTAATTCAATTAAAAATTCATTCAAAACTAGAGAACTTTTTGTTCAAAATGATAAACATTCATTAGGATGTACTATTTCCCACAATGGTTACGAAAGCAATTTTGGCTGTATTCATAAGAGAGAGATATATCTAGACCATAATGATAATAAGCTTAGTGGTGTTGATCATATCTTAAAAAAAAGTGATGGAATTCCTATAAGGTATGTGTTTAGATTTCATTTAAATCCGAAATTAACAGCTGTTAAAACTATGAGTGGAAGTAGTGCTTTAATACAAATTTCTAAGAATAAATCCCTGATTTTTACAATTAAAAATGAAAATATTGAAATCGAAAAAGGTATATATCTTGGAGGAAGAAAGATATTAGATAATACTTGTATATCTATTTCAGGTAATCTAGTTAATAAAAACAAGTCTTTTGAATGGGATATTAAAAAAAAAATTTAGCTATGAATCAAAAAATTAAAAACGCTTTAGTTTCTGTGTCAGATAAGGAAAATATTAGTACTTTGTTAAAAGTTCTTAAAAAATATAATATAAAAATTATTAGTTCCGGAGGAACTTACAAATCTATAAAAAAACTTGGCTACGCTTGCACTGAATTATCCAAATATACAGGATTTAGAGAAATGTTGGATGGTAGAGTAAAATCTCTTCATCCTAAAGTACATGCTGGCATCTTACATGATAGACAAAACAAGGCTCACAAGAAACAAATGTCTAAGCAAAATTTTTCTCCTATTGACTTAATTATTGTTAATTTTTACCCTTTTCAAAAAGTTGTAATGGAGACTAAAAATTCAAAAGATATTGTTGAAAATATAGATATTGGAGGACCAACGATGGTTCGTGCAGCTGCCAAAAATTTTAAAAATGTAACAATAATTACAAATAAGAATGATTATAAATCACTTATAAAAGAGTTAGAAAAGAATAAAGGTAAAACAAGTATAAAGTTTAGAGAATTTATGTCATCGAAAGCTTTTGGGTTAACCGCTTACTACGACGCGATGATAGCTAATTGGTTTAATAACAAACTTAATATTCAGTTTCCTGAAAGAAAAACAATTTTTGGAAGAAAACTATCAAATCTAAGATATGGTGAGAACCCTCATCAAGAAAGCTCGATATACGTAAGTGATTACGATGATAAAAAACTTGGTTTAAAGCAGATCCAAGGGAAAGAATTAAGTTATAATAACTACAATGATTTATTTGCTGGTCTAGAAATTTTAAAATCTCTTAAAGGGAAGGCAGCAACAGTGGTAATTAAACATGCAAACCCTTGTGGAGTATCTGTAAGCAAGCAACCTCTCATTAGTTTTAAAAATGCATACGAATGTGATCCAATTAGCGCCTTTGGGGGTGTTATAGCTTGTAATTATAAAATGAATAAAAAAGTTGCTAGTGAGATAACTAAAAATTTCCTTGAAGTGATATTATCAAAAGGTTTTGATAAAGATTCGCTTAAGATTTTAAAAAAAAAGAAAAATTTAAGAGTCATTGATATTTCCAATTTCAAATATAAAAATCAAATTTCTGTAAAATCTTTTGATGGATCTTTCTTGGTTCAAAATAGAAATGATGAAATTGTAAAAAAGAAAGACTTCAAATGTGTAACAAAATTGAAACCAAGCAAAAAGGAGCTTGAAGAAATAGAGTTTGCATTTAACATTAGTAAGTACGTAAAATCTAATGCAATAGTATTATGTAATAATTTTTCTACAATTGGCATCGGGGGCGGTCAGCCAAGTAGAGTGGATAGTTGTAAAATCGCCATCCAAAAAGCTCGAAAATTTCAGCCAATAAAAATTTCTAATGCAATAGCAGCTTCAGATGCTTTTTTTCCATTTTCAGATGGTTTGGAACTATTAATAAAAGCCGGGGTTAAAATTGTCATTCAACCAGGTGGATCTATTAGGGATAAAGAAATTATTAGTTATGCTAATAAAGCGAAAATAAAAATGTTATTCACTGGTATTCGACATTTCTACCATTAATCAAATTTGATCTATTTTCGCTGCTAAAATAAAATCACTTTCGGCTAAACCTTTTATTGCATGAGTGAAAATTTTTACGCTGCAATAACCCCAGCCAAAAGAAATATCAGGATGATGATTCTCTTTCTCGGCTATTTCACCGACTTTGTTAGTAAAGTTTTGACTTTCAATAAAGTTTTTAAATTTAAAATCTTTTTTTAAATAATAATTTTTTTCACCGTCACTTCTCACATCCCAACCGTCTACCTTTTTCAAATATTTGTGTATCTCGCTCTTATCAAAAGGAGGAATATTTCCCTCGCAAGGTATACATTTTTTGTTTGCTAAATCACTCATATTCTGGAGCGGGCAAAGGGACTTGAACCCTCGACCTTCTCGTTGGCAACGAGACGCTCTACCACTGAGCTATGCCCGCACTTATTAAATTATATTATAAGGCATCTAGAGTGGTCAACCTAAATAAAATGTCGCTACCAGTTAAATAAATTTTTCATTATAATGAGACTATGAAAACATTTCCAAATACTATTCCAATTTTTCCTTTAAACGGGGTTATTTATTTTCCAAAAACAAATCTCCCTTTAAACATATTCGAGCAAAGATACTTAGATCTTGTCAACGACACTTATAATAAAGATAAACTCATGGGCATGGTTCAGTCACAAAAAAATGAAAATAAAGTTTATAAAGTTGGGTGTTTAGGAAAAATAAGTGATTTACAAAAAAGCCAGGATGGTAGAATTTTAATAAATCTAACAGGTATAACAAGATTTAATATTTTAGAGGAGGTAAAAAACAATAAATTATACAGAGAATTCAAAGTTAATTATAAAAATTTTGAAATTGATTTAAAAAATCTAACAGAGGATCATGGAGTAGAAAATCTTATGAGCAAAGCAAAGATTTTTTTCAAGAGGAATGGTTTATTACTAAACTGGAAAGAATTTGAAAAGTTAGATAAAATGCAGAGGATCAACACTTTATCTATGATCTCGCCAGTAACTAATGAGGAAAAGCAAAAGCTATTGGAGGCTTTAACGATTAAAGATAAAATTGAGACTTTAGAAAATATAATTAGTTTCTATTTACATGATGTAAATTTTAATAATCAAACGGTTCAATGAGAAATTAATTAGCTGACTTGTTCATCGAGTCAAAGAAATCTGAGTTATTCTTTGTATTTTTTAATTTCGAAATTAAAAACTCTATTCCATCCATGGTTCCCATTGGGCTTATAATTCTTCTAAGGACATTCATTTTAGATAATTCATCTTTCGCAAATAATAATTCTTCCCTTCTTGTACCAGATCTCGTTATGTCGAGCGCTGGGTAGATTCTTTTATCAGCAACTTTTCTATCTAAAATTAATTCTGAGTTTCCTGTACCTTTAAATTCTTCAAATATAACTTCGTCCATTCTACTTCCAGTGTCTATTAATGCTGTTGAAATAATCGTTAAAGAGCCACCCTCCTCTACATTTCTCGCGGCTCCAAAGAATCTTTTAGGACGCTGAAGGGCATTAGCGTCAACGCCCCCTGTGAGAACTTTACCTGAGCTTGGTATAACAGCATTGTATGCTCTCCCTAATCTAGTAATGGAGTCTAACAAAATAACGACATCTTTTTTGTGTTCTACCAATCTCTTTGCTTTTTCAATTACCATTTCTGCAACTGCAACGTGCCTTGAGGCCGGCTCATCAAAAGTTGAGGCAACAACCTCACCTTTAACAGATCTTTGCATATCCGTGACCTCCTCTGGTCTTTCATCGATTAAAAGAACCATCAGATAACACTCTGGGTGATTAGCTGTTATTGATTGAGCTATGTTTTGAAGAATAATTGTTTTTCCTGCTCTTGGTGGTGAAACTATTAAAGACCTTTGTCCTTTTCCGATTGGGCTAACAAGATCAATTAGTCTAGCTGTATTGTCAGGTTTCTTCTCAATTTTAGTTGTTTCAACTTCTAACTTAATTCTCTCGTTAGGATAAAGCGGTGTTAAATTGTCAAAAGCAATTTTATTTTTTCCTTTTTCGGGATCATCAAAATTAATCTTATTTACTTTTAACAAAGCAAAATATCTTTCTGCATCTTTTGGGCCTCTTATTTCCCCTTCTACAGAGTCACCAGTCCGTAATCCAAATCTTCTTATTTGACTTGGGCTAACATAAATATCATCTGGGCCAGGAAGGTAATTAGATTCTATTGCTCTTAAAAAACCAAATCCATCTTGCAGCACCTCGAGAACACCAGTGGCTGTTATTTGCTCGTTTTTTTCTGCAAGCTTTTTAAGTATCGCGAAAAGTATTTCTTGTTTTCTTAAAGTGCTTGGATTTTCTATGCCTAGCTTTTCAGCCTCACTAATAAGTTCTGCAGGGTTTTTTTGCTTTAATTCTTGTAAATTCATGTGATTATTGTTGATTTAAGGAATGTTCTAAAAATATATGTCTTTTTTTATAAATTTCAAGCCTGAGATTTAATTAAATTTTCTAGAAAAAGGTGAAAATTAAGCGATTTATCGATTTAAGTAATTAAATGTTAAGAAATTCTAGAAAAATTAAGGATCTTAAGCTTTTTTGATTAGATTATTTTACATTTCATCAAACTCTCTTATAAATTTTTTTACTTTTTGCCAATCAGTAAACTCATAAACGTTATTTGTGTTCGTAGGTCCGCTAGTGACAAACATTATAAATCTTATAACATTTTTGTTAATAAAGCCTAGTTTGGGATAGTCGATTTTACCAGCAAATACTCCAAGCTTTTTTGGGTTCCAATTAGATTTCCTTAAAAATTTTCTAATGTAGGGATTAGTGTCAGGAGTGCTTTTCTCGAGTTTACGCGCGACAACATTTACTGAAAAGAAAGCACTCTTTTTATTATCTAAAATATATTTGTTTTTTTTAATAAATTTGTAGACCCTTGGATTATGTCTTCCATATCTAATGCTTGCACCGATTATTATCTTTTCATATTTTTCTACTTCTTTATAAAATACTTCATCTAAAGAAAGAATGTCATATGAATTTTTATTAATAGAGTTATTTTTTAATGTCTCACAAATCTTCTTTGTTTGTCCGTCAGTTGATGAATAAATTATTAAAGAACTCATTTCTATTTAGTAAATATATCTTTTTAACAAATGTTGGAGTAAATCTATATGTTGGGAACTATCGTTAAGACAAGGTATAAGATCAAAATTTTTTCCTCCGCTTTTTATAAAACTTTCCCTACCAGCCATATTTATTTCCTCTAAAGTTTCTACACAATCAGATGCAAAGCCTGGGCAAATTATAAGCAAGTTTTTTATTCCTTGTTTTGGTAAACTTTCTAATGTTTTATCGGTATAAGGCTTTAACCATTCTTGGGGTCCGAATCTTGATTGAAATGTTGTTTTAATTTCAATTTTATTGAATTTTTCACTCATTAGCCTGGTGGTTTTTTGACAATAGCATTGATATGGATCTCCTTTATCAAAGTAAGATTTTGGGATTCCGTGATATGAAGAAATAATTAAATCGGGCTTCCAGGTAATTTCTTTAATTTTTTTTTCAATACTTTTTACAAGAGCATCTATGTACATTGGCTCACTTTCATAATGCGGTATAATTTGAAGACTTGGTTGCCATCTCATATTCATTAAGGATCTATATACCTCATCACAAACTGTTGCGGTTGTTGCTGCAGCGTATTGAGGATATAAAGGTAAAATAATTATATGCTCGCAACCATCGTCTTTAAGTTTGTTCAGGCGTGAACTAATACTTGGATTGCCATAACGCATTGCAAAATCTACTACTAATCTCTCGTTTTTAATTCTATTGTTAAGCTTTTTTGCTTGCTCTCTTGTAAAGAACAATAATGGTGACTCGTTGTTTTCTTTTCTCCATATTTTTTTATAGGCTTTAGCAGTCTTTGCAGGTCTAAAAGTTAATATGAATAAGTTTAATATTATCTGCCAAATTATTGGGTTAACTTCTATCACTCTTCTATCAGATAAAAATTCTTTCAAATACTTTCTAATATCCCACCAATTTGTTGAGTCAGGTGTTCCAAGGTTAATTATAAGTATGCCTGTTTTACCAAATTTTATTTTTGGATGGTCTTCATTCATTATAATTCCTATAAAAATTGACTAACATTTTTACTTTATCAGGATCTGTTTCTGGAAGTAAACCATGTCCAAGATTAAAAACATATGGAATATCTTTAAAAGTTTTAATGTATTTCGTCGCTGCTTTCAAAATATCTTCATTAGTTTTTAAAAATATCTTCGGATCAAGGCCTCCTTGTAAAACAACATCTCTGAGCCTGTTTCTAGCCCACTGGGGATCCAAATCAGGATCTAAATTAATTCCATTTGGTTTAACAAAATCATTAAACGCTTCATAACTCTCTTTTAAACCTTTGGGAAAACATATAGTTGGTATTTTTTTGCTTTTACAAAAATCAACTATTCTCTTATTTGGAATATAACATAAATCTTTAAGATCTTTCTCCGGTATTATGCCAGCCCAGGAGTCAAATATTTGAACTACGTCTGCTCCGGCATTTATCTGATTTTCTATATGAGCGCATAGATAATCGTTTAACTCTTCTAATGTATGGTTAATTTGTTCTTTAAACTCATTATATTTATCTAAATCTAACTTATTGTCATCTTTTTTTAATCCAAGCATATAAATCAAAAGAGTCCATGGTGCTCCAATAAAACAAATTAACGATTTATCTTTTTCTAACTTTTTTCTTGTTATTTCAATAGCTTTATAAACTGGGTTTAATTTTTGAGAAAATTCTTTTTTACTTTTTTTCATCAAATTTTTTATACTGAACTCACTCAGCCTTGGTCCTTTATCTTTTATAAAAGTTATGTTTTGCCCTAAAGCGTATGGAGTCATTAAAATATCAGAAAAAATTATCGCTGCGTCTAAGTTAAATCTTTTAATTGGTTGTAAAGTAATTTCTGAACTTAAATTACTGTTAAGGCAGAGTTTAATGAAATCTTTATTTTTAAGTCTGATTTCTCTAAACTCAGGCAGATATCGTCCTGCTTGTCTCATAAACCATACAGATTTACAAGAAACTTTGTTATTTAAAATATTTTTCAACTTAGTCATTACTAAATAAAAGTTTTTTAAAACGTTGTTTTTGCACTAGGCTCTGTTAAATATCTATATAATTTTTTATACATATTTTATACATGCGTAAGTCAACAATTTTCCCATAAAAAACCTTTGTTTGATGACTTTATTAATCTTATAAACACTAGTAAAACAACATTATTAACATCGAATAAATTGTTAAAATGGTGTGAATTAATGTTAACCTTTTAATCAGTATTTTTTCATGATGTGAAAAAGGGTTATTTATTATTTATTAATTAACAACTTTATGAACGAAAAATACAATGTATACCTTGTGTCTGACTCAACAGGTGAAACCCTTGATAGAATTTTTTTATCCCTTAAATCTCAATTTGAACACTTCGATTATGAAAAAAAAGAGTTTGCTTTTGTTAGAACAGAACAACAAATCGATAAAATCATCAAGGAATGTAATGAAATAGAAAACTCATTAATTTTATACACTATAGTTGAATCAAAGTTAGCTAAATACATTTCTAAAAAAAGTCAAAAATTTAACGTTCCCTGTTTTGGTATTTTAGGGAATTTAATATTAAGCTTTTCAAAATTGTTAAATCAAAAAGCTATTCATAAGCCAAGCGCACAGCACGTTTTAGATGAGGATTACTACAAAAGAATAGAGGCAATCCAATTTACAATGTCTCATGACGATGGAAAAAAAGTTGATGATATTAATAATGCAGATGTTATTTTACTGGGAGTGAGTAGAACTAGCAAAACACCTACTTCAATTTATTTAGCTAACAGAGGTTATAAAACAATAAATATTCCTTTAGTTCTAGATCAGAAAATACCAGAGGGACTTACAAAAAACAAATCAGCGTGTATTATAGGATTAGTGGCTGACCCAGAGAGATTGGCTGATATTAGACGAAATAGAGTTGCCTTAATGAAAGATCATAAATTGAAAGATTATACTGATTTAGATTTTATTATAAAAGAGGTGGAAGAATCAAAAATTTTATTCAAAAAAAATAATTGGCCATCCATTGATGTTACAAGAAGATCAGTAGAGGAAACGGCAGCTTCAATTTTGAAAATAATAGAAATTAAAAAAAACAAATGAAAATTATATTAGCCTCTAAAAGTGGAGTTAGAAAAAAGATATTAGATAAATATAAAATTGACTGTGAAGTAATCGTTTCAAATGTAGATGAGGATGAAGTAAAAAACTCTTTGTTAGACGAAGGTGCGGACCCCTCGATTGTGTCAAAAAATTTAGCTGAAATAAAATCAATTAAAGTAAGTAGCAAAAATCCTGATAGGCTAGTTTTAGGAGCTGATAGTGTTATCTCTCTTGAGAATGAATTAATAAATAAACCAAGATCCAGAGATGAAGCTCTTGAGATACTAAAGAAATTAAATAATTCCAAACATTATTTGATAAGTTCGGTTTGTATTTCTAAAAATGGTGCGATGGTTTGGAATCATTCTGATTCTTCCGAGTTAAAAATGAAAAACTTGACTGAAAAGAACTTAAAAGAATATCTTGAGAAGATAAGCACAGAAACCTTACTTGCTTATGGTGTTTACCAGATTGAGGCAAATGGATTGGAATTATTTGAATATATTAAAGGTGATCGGGACTCAATTATGGGTTTGCCTATAAAACATATTTTAAACTATATTAAACAGATTAATAAATGATAAAAAAATTTGGAATCATAGGTAATCCTATCAAACATTCATTATCACCGGTTCTTCATAACTATTGGTTCGAAAAATACAAAATCAATGCAAATTATTCTATCATCAATGTAAAAGATGAGAATGAACTACCGGGTATTATTGAACAGATAAGGAATAAAGAGTTAAGCGGCATCAACGTAACTTTGCCTTATAAACAAAAAATAGTTTCACTCGTTGATACTATTGTAAATGATGCAGAGATAACAAGCTCAGTTAACACAATTTATCTTGATAACAAGCATACTATTATAGGAGAAAATACAGACGTTTTTGGTTTACAAGCAGCGTATTTAAAAGAAATAGATAATACATCAAAAAAGAAAGCCTTAATCATCGGTGCCGGAGGTGTTTCGCCATCTGTAATTTTGTCTTTACAGAAGTCTGGTGTTCAAGAAATATCGATTACTAATAGAACTAGAGAAAAATGTATTTTCTTAAAGAATAAATTTAATAACTTAAAGATTGTCGAATGGGCAAAACTAAAAGAAGAGATAAAAAATTTTGAGATAATAATTAATGCAACAAGTTTAGGTCTTAAAGGAAGCAAGGACTTTAATTTTAATTTTGATCAAACTAAAAGTAACCTGATTTATATAGATACGATTTATAATCCTTTGGAGACGAAAACTCTTAAGTTTCTAAAAAAGATGGATATCAAAGTTTTCAACGGTCTAAATATGTTTATCTATCAAGGGCAAAAAGCATTTTATTTATGGAATAAAATTAATCCTGAAATTGATGAGAAATTGATTGAATTATTGGTTGCAAACTTAAAATGAATAAAATAGGAATAACAGGTTCTTTATCCTCTGGTAAATCGACTGCAAGTAAGATTTTAGGAAACAAAGGACCCCTTTTTAGTGCAGATAGCATAGTAAAAAAACTTTACTCACAAAAAAAATTTAGAAAATATATCTCAAAAGAACTCAAAATTAAGAGTAGTTCTAATTTAAAAAGTTTAGTTAAACAAAAAATTTTAAATGATAAATCATTTTTCAAAAAACTTGAGAAAATTATTCACCCGTTAGTTAGAAAAGAAATGATTAAATTTATCAAAAAACATAAAAATAAAAAATTTATTTTTTTTGAAATACCCTTGTTAGTAGAAAGTCGTTTAATGAAATATTTTGATACTATTTTTTTCATTAAAGCAAAACGAAATTTAAGGTTAAAACGATTTAAAAAAAAAGGTGGCAATAATATTTTTTTTAATATACTTGATAAAAAACAATTGAGCGAAAAAAAGAAAGCCAAACATTGTGATCATGTAATTGTTAACGAAAAAAATATAAATATTTTAAAAAAAAGATTATTAGATATAATTAAAAAATATGAATGAAATTTTTCTAGATACCGAAACTACAGGATTATCTTTCAAAGATGGACATAAAATAGTAGAAATTGCTTGCATTGAGACAAAAGGTCTTGTCGCTACAGGAAAAGTATTTCACAAATTGATAAATCCTAAAAGGACTGTTCCAAATGATGCTTTAAAGATTCATGGTTACTCTCAGGAATTTTTAAGTGATAAAGATACATTTGATAAAGTAGCAGATGAATTTGTGAATTTTATTAAAGATAAGAAAATAATAATTCACAACGCGCCTTTCGACATAGGATTCCTTAATGGAGAATTAAGTATTGTAAAAAAGGAATCAATTAAAGAAGAATTAGTAATTGATTCTTTAGATGTTGCGAGGAATAAATTTCCTGGAATGTCCAATTCTCTTGACGCGTTATGTAAGAGATTTAATATCGATCTCTCTAGAAGAATTAAACACAACGCGTTACTCGATTGCGAATTATTGAGAGAAGTTTATATAAATCTTTTAGATGCAAAAGAACCTAAATTTAATCTTTCGGTTAATAACATTGAGCAAAACATTGCTAAAAAAGAAAATTACAATAAAAAAGTCATAAAGATTTCAGAGGAGGAAATTTTAAATCATAAAAGCTTCTTAAAAAAAGAACTTAAAAAAAATTTTTATTGAATTTTTCTCATTTGATAAAGTTTTTCAAAATCAACACTCTCGCTTATCTTAACGTCCTTAAATCCAGAATTTTCAAATAAATAAACAAATATGCTTCGGAGTTCGTGATATATTTTATTAGGTACATCAATAAGTATAATTTTTTCCATTTCCTTGTTATCCATACTATTATTTGATAACTCGACAATAGTTGCATAAACAATTTTTGTATCTATTTTTTCGAAATCATCTTTAGTTGGCGATAAATTTAAGGAAGTTAGCACCTCAATAATATTTTGTTTAACCTGGTTACTCTTAATTTCTACATTAATTTTATAATTTGCAATATCTTTTGAAAGTAAAAAAAAAGTTTTTGGATTAGGGATATTAAAATTTATGTGCTTTATATATTTTCCAATAATTTTATAATTCATCCTTTTCCTTTTTCACTATTTCTCCGTCTATGGTATCAATTTTCTCTTTATGCTTATCTACGGTAGTTCTATTTTTAAAAATTATTTTAATCAAAACCCTCCTAGTGAAAGGGATTAAAAGAATAAATCCAATTAAGTCAGTTAAAAATCCTGGAATAATTAAAAGTACAGCAGCAAAAGCAATGGATGCACCTGATATTAGTTCATAAATAGGAACTTTATTTTGATATAAATTAATTAATCCAGATTTTAGAGTTTGAATGCCTTGAACTCTTGCAAAAAAAACACCAAGAACAGCAGTAAGAAAAATTAGAACCAAGGTACTCAAAGCTCCAATTTCTGAACCAATTTTTATCATAAAAAATATCTCTAAGGCAGGCAAAACTACAAATATTAAGAAAAATGTGTTCATTTGTCTGATACAAAAATATATTATTAATGTATATTTATCAAATTATGAGTAACAGTTTTGGTTATTTAGATATAATTTTACTTGGCATGATCGCAGGATTTATCATCTTGAGATTAAGAAGTATTTTGGGGAGAAAGACTGGTCACGAATCAAAAGTTTACCCGAGTTTTGATGAAAAAAAATTTAGCATACCCAAAAAAGACGTTGAGCCAAAAAAACAAAATTTAGAAATACTAGAGGGAAAAGATAAAAAAGAATTTCTTAAAGGTGCTGAAATAGCTTACGAAACTATACTAACTTCTTTCGCAAACGGGGATTTAATTAAATTAAAATCATTACTTTCACCAAGTATGTTTTCAAACTTCTCTGATGCAATTAAAGCAAGAAATAAAGAAAATATAAAATCTGAATTTACATTCATAGGCGTAAAAGAGTCCTCAGTTGAAAAATATGAAAAGATCAAAGACAACTTGTTTGCCACTGTAAAATTTGTTGCAGAAGTCATTTCTGTAAAAAGAGACAAAGAGAACAAAATCATTGAGGGAAATCCAGATAAAATCAAATTTGTTTCAGATAACTGGAAATTTACAAAAAATGTAAATCAAAAAAGTCCGAATTGGTATTTGTCTGAAATTTTAAGTTAGTGATCAAGAAAAAAGATCTCGACCAAGATAATACAAAAGCTTGGGAAGAATATATCAAGAATCCATCTGATATCTACGATAAAGATAAAAAATATTCAAAAGAAAATTATAGAAAAGAAAGATTTAAATACGATCTTCACGGTTATACATTGGACGATGCCAACAGCAAGGTAAGAGAGATCATACTTTCGTGCAAAGAAAATAATTATAGAGAAATATTATTAATTACTGGGAAAGGTTTACATTCAAAAAATGATAAAGATATCTATGTTTCAAAAAATCTTGGGACTCTAAGATATTCAGTTCCTGCATTTATAAAATCTGAAGAGGAATTAACTAATTCTATAGTTTCTATTAATGAAGCTGATATAAAAGACGGTGGAGCAGGTGCAATATTAATAAAATTAAAAAATTTATAATATAAATTTTGAAAGATCTGTATCTTTTACTAAATTCCCTAGATTGTCTTGAACAAATTTTTTGTCAACTGTAATTGTTTCTCCAGCTTTATCGGTTGCATTAAAACTTATATCGTCTAAAACTTTCTCAATGATTGTGTGAAGTCTTCTTGCACCAATGTTTTCTACTGATGAATTTACCTCTGCAGAGATTTTAGCAAGCATGTCAATACCGTCCTCAGAAAATTCAAGACTCACATCCTCAGTTTTTAATAGAGCTTTATATTGTTTTATTAAGCTGTTATCTGGCTCCTTTAAAATTCTTTTGAAGTCTTCTTCATTAAGAGCATTAAGCTCTACTCTTATCGGCAGTCTTCCTTGTAATTCAGGTAATAAGTCAGACGGTTTAGCCAACTGGAAAGCACCTGAAGCAATAAATAAGATATGGTCAGTTTTAATTGGTCCGTGTTTAGTGCTTACTGTTGTTCCCTCAATTAAAGGTAATAAATCTCTTTGAACACCTTCTCTTGAAACGTCTCCTCCAACCCTATCACTTCTTGCAGAAACTTTATCGATCTCATCTAGAAATACTATTCCATTTTCTTCAGTTGCCTTTTTGGCTTCTTTAATTATTTTATCCTCCTCAATCATTTTGTCTGACTCTTGAGCGACTAGAATTCCGTGGGATTCTTTAACAGTCATTTTTTTCTTTTTACCTTTTTTATTACCCATAGATTTTCCCAGAATATCTCCGAGATTTACCATACCAACGTTCCCCCCAGGCATACCGGGTATTTCAAAACTTTGTAATCCAGTGGATGTATTCTGAACTTCTATCTCTATTTCGTTATTGTCTAAGTCTCCATTTCTTAACCTTTTTCTAAAACTTTCTCTTGTAGCAACACTCGCTTTATTCCCAACCAAAGCATCTAAAACCTTTTCCTCGGCCTTTAATTCAGCTTTAGCTTTAACTTCTTTTCTTTTTCTCTCTCTTTCCATTGCTATAGCAATTTCAATCAAATCTCTGACGATTTGCTCAACATCTCTACCTACGTACCCAACTTCAGTAAATCTTGTTGCTTCAACTTTTATGAAAGGTGCTTCAGCTAATCTAGAAAGTCTTCTTGATATTTCAGTTTTTCCTACTCCTGTTGGACCGATCATAAGTATGTTCTTCGGCAATACTTCATCTCTCATTTCATCAGTAAGAGCCTGTCTTCTCCATCTATTTCTTAATGCAACAGCAACAGCTTTTTTTGCTTCCTTTTGACCGATTACATATCTATCTAGTTCTGAAACTATTTCTCTTGGGGAAAGAGCGCTGACCTTCGAGCTATCAGCTTTAGATCCTTTGACTAGTTTTAAATTCGTCTCTTTTTTTGATTTAGACATTTAAATTTTTTCCATTGTTACATTATTGTTTGTAAATACGCAGATGTCTGATGCAACTTTTAAAGATTTTCTTGCTATCTCTTCGGCCTTCATATCAGTATCAATTAATACCTTTGCTGCTGCAAGAGCATAGTTACCTCCAGATCCGATTCCAATTATTCCGTCCTCTGGTTCTAAAACATCACCAGTTCCAGAAATTATAAAGCTATGATTTTTATCAGCTACTGCCATTAAAGCTTCTAATCTTCTTAAAAATTTATCACTTCTCCAATCTTTTGCTAACTCAACAGCTGCTCTTTGTAAGTTTCCAGCATGCTTTTCTAATTTTGCTTCAAGTCTTTCAAATAAAGTTAATGCGTCAGCAGTAGATCCCGCAAATCCTGCGATTACTCCTCTGCTCTCAATTTTTCTAACCTTCTTGGCTTTGCTTTTTAAAACTGTATTACCAAGACTTACTTGACCGTCGCCTGCTACAATGGTCTCCCCGCCCTTTCTAAGTAGCACAATTGTAGTACCGTGCCATTTTTCAGCTGTATTCATAAAGTTATATGTGGAGATTATTTTGAGATCTTCAATAGTGATTTATTGATAAAATGGTCATTTAAATATATATCAAAGGTAAATCAGGCATAGTTTATGAGTAGAAAAGCAAAAATTACCAGAAAAACAAAAGAGACCAGTATTTCTGTCGCGGTTAATCTAGACGGAAAAGGAAAGTATAAAATTAAAACTGGAATAGGTTTTTTAGACCACATGTTGGAGCAACTATCAAAGCATTCTCTTATAGATTTAGATGTTAAAGCAAAAGGTGACACGCATATAGATTTACACCACACTACTGAAGATACAGGTATAGCTATTGGTGAAGCTATTAAAAAAGCAGCAGGTAATCGAAAAGGAATTACACGATATGCATCAACAATGATCCCTATGGATGAAACTCTAAGTCGAGTTTCAATAGATGTATCGAATAGACCTTATTTAATTTGGAAAGTAAATCTACCGGTTGAGAAACTTGGTGAGATGGATACAGAATTATTTAAAGAGTGGTTCCAAGCATTTTCACAATCAGCTGGAGTTACTTTACACATAGAAAATATTTACGGTGAAAATAGTCACCACAAGATTGAGTCGTGTTACAAAGGTTTAGCTAGATCATTAAAAGATGCTTTAGCGATTGATAAAAGAATTAAAAACTCAATACCTTCGACAAAAGGCTCTATTTAAAATTGATGAACGTCACTATTGTTGACTACCAATCGGGCAATATAAGCTCAGTCATAAACTCTTTTACAGAGGTCGCTAAAGGTAAAGTTAATCTAGAGGTAACTTCAGACATCAAGAAAATTAAGTCTTGTGATAAGATTGTTTTACCAGGGCAAGGTTCATTTAAAAGCTGTGTTGACTCTCTTAATCAAATTAAGGGATTAGTTGATACACTTAAAGAATTCGCAATAACAAATAAGAAACCGTTATTAGGAATCTGTGTAGGCTTACAAATGTTCGCGGATATTGGGTATGAAGAAGCAGAAACAAAGGGATTAGGTTGGATTTCTGGTAAAGTTTCTAAAATTGATAATCAACATGGAAAATTTAAACTTCCACACATTGGATGGAACGAAATCGAAATTCAAAAAGAAAGTAAAATATTTAAAGATATAAAAAACAAATCTCATATGTACTTCGTTCATAGTTATGAGTTTATTCCTAAAGATAAATCAGTTATTTCAGCAACAACAGACTATTCGTCAAAAATTGTATGTGCTGTAGAGAAAGAAAATTTATTTGGAACACAATTTCACCCAGAGAAAAGCAATATAATTGGTCTAAAAATAATTAAAAACTTTATTGAGCTATAGTTATGAATTTTAAAAAATTAAGTGATGAAGATGTTATTTCTTTTTATCCGAAAATTTTAAAAGAGCTAAAAGATCGAGATATAATTCGAACAAATAATTTAGTAGGTGATCTTGGAGAGTATTGGACAAGAAAAAAATATAATGAGACTCCTAATCTACCAAAACTTCAAGATGCACCCAAAAGCACAAAGAATATTGACGCTATAAGTGTAAAAGGTGAGAGGTACGCGATAAAATCAACTTCAGGATCTGGAACAGGCGTGTTCGCAAGTCTTCCTACCGATAATACTGATAAAAAATTTGAGTTTTTGGTTGTTGTTATTTTTGACAAAGATTATGTGCTTAAAGAAATACTAGAACTTAATTGGGAACAATTTAAAAAATATAGAAGGATGAAACCACCTGAAAATAAGTGGAATTTACCAATTACAAATGAAGTAAAGACTGCTGCAAAAAAAATATATTTAAAAAAATGAAAATTTTTCCCGCCATAGATATTAAAGATAAAAAATGTGTGAGATTAATCAAAGGTGACTTTGAAAATAAAACTGAATATGAAATTTCACCTATTAACCAAGCAGGAAAATATAAAGATCATGGTTTTAAAAATTTACACATTGTTGATTTAGATGGTGCATTAACGGGGAAGACAGTTAATTTAGATATTATTAAAGAAATAGTAAGTAAATATGATTTGAATATTGAAATAGGTGGCGGTGTTAGATCTCTCGATAGCATAAAGCAATATATTGATACAGGCGTTGAAAAAGTAATTTTAGGGAGCGGTGCGATTAAAAATAAAGAATTTTTAAAAGAGGCCTGTGAAAAATTTAAAGGTCAAATTGCTTTAGGTTTAGATGCAAAAGATGGAAATCTTTCTGTGTCAGGGTGGAAAGAAAATTTAAATGTTAAAACTGTAGATTTTCTTAAAGAAGTAAATAATTACGGAGTAAGTCGAATAATTTACACAGATATTAATAGAGATGGAATGAAAACTAGCCCCAACTTTGACGAGACTGTAAAGATTGCAGAACTTTCTAATTGTCCTGTTGTAATTTCAGGAGGCGTTTCTTCAATAAGCGATATTAAGAAAGCTAAAGAATTAAATAATAAAAAAATTGAAGGTATTATTGTCGGCAAAGCTATTTACGATGGTGATATTAAACTTGATGAGTTAGCAATGGAAATTAATGCTCAAAAATAGAATTATACCTTGCCTTGATGTTAAAGATGGAAGAGTTGTTAAAGGTATAAACTTTGTTGAATTAAAAGATGCCGGAGATCCGGTTGAACAAGCTAAAATATATAGTGACAGTGGCGCTGACGAGATTTGTTTTTTAGATATCACTGCATCAAATGAAAATAGAGAAACGATTATTGATATTGTTAGAAAAACAGCTAAAGAATGTTTTGTTCCTTTAACTGTCGGTGGTGGTGTTAGAACCATTCAAAACATAACTGATTTATTGTTAGCAGGTGCTGATAAAGTTTCTATTAATACTGCTGCAGTTAAGAATGTTGACTTTGTGAAGGAAGCATCAAAAAAATTTGGATCTCAATGTATTGTTGTTGCGATTGATGCCAAAAAAGTTTCAGAAAATAAATGGGAAGTGTTTACTCACGGCGGAAGAAATAAAACTGGCATCGATGCAGTGGAGTTTGCTAAGAAAGTAGAAGAAAATGGAGCTGGAGAAATTTTATTAACATCAATGGATAAAGATGGAACTAAATCTGGATACGATATTGATTTATTAAAAATAATTACAAATAGCACCAATATTCCTGTAATAGCTTCTGGTGGAGTTGGAACTCTAGATCACTTATACGATGGCATTGTTAAAGGCGGAGCAAGTGCAGTTTTAGCGGCTTCTATTTTTCATTATGGTGAATATAAAATTAAAGATGCTAAAGAATATTTGAATTCTAAAAATGTATCAGTAAGGTTATAAAATGTTTGAAAACTTAGAACAATTAATTAAAACAATCAGAGAGAGAAAAAATTCTTCTCCAGATAAGTCTTATACTAATAAACTTTTGAACGATAAAAACCTAAGTGTTTCAAAAGTAAAAGAGGAAGTAGGCGAATTAATAGAATCTGTGGAAAAAAATTCAAATAAGATACACGAAGCTGCCGATGTGGTTTATCATTTGATGGTTTACTTAGAGGCAAATAACATAAAAATTGAAGATGTGATGAGCGAACTTAAGAAAAGACAGAAATGAGTTACGACAAAAATAATATATTTGCTAAAATTCTAAGAGGAGAAATTCCGTGTAAAAAAGTTTATGAAAATGATCATGTTTTAGCTTTTCATGATATTAATCCTCAAAAGAAAGTTCATGTTTTAGTTATTCCTAAAGGTGAATACGTAGATCTTAATGATTTCAACAACAAAGCTTCAGATAAAGAGATTGTAGAGTTAAATAAAGCCGTGACACATGTTGCAAATTTAGTGGGTGCAAAAGATAAAGGTTACCGGGCTTTAACTAATATCGGCAGCGATGGTGGGCAGGAAGTTCCTCACTTACATTTTCATATATTTGCAGGCGAAAAGATCGGAAAAATGGTCAGCTGATGGTTTCAAGAGTAAAAAGATATTTCTTAGAAATAAAAGATTTTTCAAAAACTGTTGATTTGAATCTTCCAGAAAACTTTAAAATTATTTTGGATGATAAAGATAATTTCCACTTAAACAGATTTTTCTATAAACAAATAGGCGTAGATCACTATTGGAGAGACAGATTACTTTGGTCTGATAGTGAGTGGGTAAAATATGTTACGAATAAAAATTTAGAAACGCATGTTCTTAAAAAAGGCGAAGATTTAGTAGGATATTACGAACAAGAATATCATCCTGGATCAAATGAAGTAGAGCTTATCAATCTAGGAGTGCTAAAAGAATTTAGAGGTTTGAAGCTTGGCTCAACACTTGTAAATCATGCTATTGCAAGTGCATCAAGAAAAAATCCTGAAAGAATGTGGGTTCATACTTGTAGTTTAGACCACAAACACGCATTACAAAATTATAAATCCAAAGGCTTTGAAATTTTCAAAGAAGAAGAAATTGATTTTGTAGCTTAGTTTATTTCAGGTACTTTAAAGGTACCTTTTTTAAAGACGTCATTTTTGGCAACAATGTTCAAGGAGAAAGTTATATTATTGTTGTATTGATCTTTAATCTTCCACCCTTTCAAATCTAGATTTTTTTTGTTAAAAAAAATTGTAATTTCGTTATCACCAAAATAAACAAGCTTAATTATTTGATCATTTACCTCTAATTCTCCTGATTGTACTATTTCTAAAAGTTTATCCTTATATAAAATATTTAGGAATGGAGATTTTGAAATAGGATAGTGATAAGTTTTATTATATCTTTTTTGTGTAATTGCTAACCTCTTATTATTAATAACTAGTTCTTTTTTCTTATCATCAAAGTAATTGCACTTTAATTTTCCAGGAAATTCTAAAAGACAACTACCTTTTTCTCTTTTTTCATTAATTAATTGATCAAATGTAAATTCTAAAGAGTTTAAGTTATTTAATTGAGCAACTATTTGATCTTTTTCATTAGCTAACAAATTCGTTGTTATTAATAGAAAAAATGAGATTAAAAATGTTTTTTTAAAGAACTTCACGTTTACCAACATGATTTGCTTTACTAACAATACCTTTTTCTTCCATCATATCAATAATCCTAGCAGCTCTATTATATCCGATTTGTAATTTTCTCTGTAAAAAACTTGTAGATGCTTTTCCTTCTGCTTTAATAATTTCTACGGCTTGATTAAATAATTCATCCTCATCACCTTCATTTCCATGGGTTAGTGAGCTTTCCGTTGTTTCTTGCGAAGTAATTTCCTCCATATAATCTGGTTCTCCCTGTGCTCTTAATGAGTTTGTAATTTTCTCAATTTCTTGTTCAGAAACATATGGACCGTGAATTCTAACTATTCTGTTTGCTGATGACATGAATAACATGTCTCCTTTCCCAAGTAATTGTTCGGCACCCTGCTCCCCTAAAATGGTTCTGCTATCAATTTTGGAACTTACTTGGAAAGATATTCTTGTAGGGAAATTTGCTTTTATTGTACCTGTTATTACATCAACACTTGGTCTTTGAGTAGCCATGATGATATGAATTCCTGCAGCTCTTGCCATTTGGGATAATTTTTGAATATAGTTTTCGATTTCTTTTCCAGCTACAAGCATTAAATCTGACATCTCGTCAACTACTACAACGATGTAAGGCATTTTAAGTTTGTGCTTAGAGTTATAGCCATCAATGTTTCTTACTCCTACCTTGCTCATTAATTTATATCTGCTGTTCATTTCTTTTACTGTCCAAGATAAAGCTGATGTAGCTTTTTTAGCATCAGTAATAACTGGAGTTAATAAATGAGGTATTCCTTCATAAGTAGATAGCTCTAACATTTTTGGATCAATTAAAATAAATTTACAAAGGTCTGGACTTAGTTTGTAAAGTAGAGAAACAATTATTGTATTAATGCAAACAGACTTTCCTGAACCAGTGGTACCTGCAATTAAAAGATGAGGCATTGATGTTAAATCACCAACAATCGGCATTCCCGAAATACTTTTACCTAGTGCTATTGGAAGTCTCACATCTTTCTTTTGAAATTTATCATAAGAAATTATTTCTCGTAGTGATACGCCCTCCCTTTCTTCGTTAGGAATTTCAATTCCAACAGTATTTTTTCCAGGAATGACCGAAACTCTTGTAGAAGTTGAACTAGTATTTCTTGCTAAATCCTCAGATAAATTAATTATTTTTGATACTTTTACACCAGGTGCTGGTTCAAATTCATAAAGGCTTACTACAGGACCATTATTTATTGTTTTAATTTTTCCGTCTATACCAAAGTCTAATAATATTTTTTCCATAAACTCAGCGTCAGGACGATTTCTATTTCCGTCAGAACTAAGTTTAGATAAATTTTTTTCTAAATAATTTATATCTGGTAATTTATATTTATTTTTTGTAGTGACTTGCTCTGTTTGAAAACTTGTGTCAGTATCAAATGAAAAAGATTGCTGTGGCTTTTCCAATGTCTGTGGCTGGTCTTCAATATTAATTTTACTAAAATCTGGTTCAATATTTTCTACAGGCTTTCTTCTAAAAAGTGAAATAATTACTGAGAATACTTTTTTATAATTTATATCGGCTGAAAATGAAAAAAAAATAATAGTTAATAAAAGTAGTCCATAAATTGAATATGTATTATCAATCCACGGAGCCCAAGTATTAATAAAGTTATATGTTATTTTTCCAACGAAACCTGAATTGCCATTATCAATTAACCAAAAAGAATTATCGAATGTTAAATAGATAAAAACTGTTCCAACTGTTAAATATGCTACAACTAAAAATAGTTTTAAAATTATTCTTCTTAATTCTTTCTTTATTATTAAATCTAATCCCCAAAATAAAAAATTAAGTAATAATAAAAAAGAGGCCAAACCGAAACTTTGTAATAAAAAATCTGCAACACTACTTCCATAAATCCCAAAAAAATTTTGGATCTCGAAACTCCTATCCCCATAAATGAATGAAGGATCTTCAGGAGAATATGTTGTAAAAGCTATTGCGAGTGCGACACTTGATAAAACTAGGATTAAACCTAACAATTCAAAGGTTCGCTTTTTCAAAAAATTTGTTACACTATCTAAAAAGTTTGTATTCATTACGAATCGATTACGTACTTTTTACCATTTTTATGAAAGTGTTAAAAATTTTAATATGACAAAACAAAGAATATGCATTGTTGGAGACGGTCTTTCAGGCTTAATGACAGCTGTAATTTTATCTAAAGTATCGGGTGTAGAGGTAAATCTAATAGCTAAAAAAGGCATAAAAAACGCTGATAAAAGGACCACTGCCATATCAGATACAAATTACAAGTTCATCAATCAAAATATTAAAAGTTTGGAACAAAAGTTGTTCTGGCCTTCGCAAAAAATTGACCTTTTTTACGAAACTTCTAAAGAAAATATAAATTTTTTAAATCTAAACGAAGCAAACTCCAATCTAATGTATGTTTTTGAAAATGATAAAATTAAAAGTGTATTATTGAAAGAAATTTCAAAAAATAAAATTAAATTAATCAAAAAAGATTTAAAAAACTTAGATGAATTAAAAAATTATGATTTGATTATCCTTTGTATAGGAGGACAATCTAATATTTACAATAACATAACAAAAATTAGATCTATCAAGAAAGATTATAAAGAAATAGCTATTACAGGATATGTAAAACATAATTTTAAGAAAATTAACACAAGCCAATTCTTTTTAAAAGAAGGCCCGTTAGCTATACTGCCTTTTTCAAAAAATTATTTCTCTTTTGTTTGGAGTGTAAAAAAAAATTTTTTCAAAAATAATTTGAAAAAAATTTCAACGTTAGTAAAAAACAAAATAATAGAATTGTTGAAGAACAAACATGATATTACTATTAGTAATATTCAGTCGTATCCTATTTCTCTAAGTTTAAGACGACAGTATCATCAAAAAAATATATTAATTCTTGGTGAAGGTCTGCACACTATACATCCAGTGGCCGGTCAGGGTTTCAATCTAGTTCTAAGGGATATAAAAAAATTAAAAGAGATTATAAATTATTACGTGGGTTTAGGTATTTCTATTAAAAATAGCTATGCCCTAAATGATTTTTATAATAGTAGAAAACCTGAAAATACTATTATGAGTTTAGGTGTCGATGCTACTCATAGCTTCTTTAAACAAAATAAATATTTGGATCCCTTCAAAGAAATTATTGTAAAAAATATTAAGAACAACGAAACATTAAAAAAATTCAGTAAAATAATCTCTAATCGAGGTTTATCATTATAATTCAATGAACATTTTTGCTTTATCTTCGGGTAGAGGTCCCTCTGGAATAGCTATCGTTAGAATATCAGGCAGTGAAACACTCAAGATTTGTCAAAATTTGACTAAGTCTAAAGATATAAAGTCGAACGAAGTTAATTTTTGTAAGTTCTATAACCCTAACAATGGTAATGTAATAGATCCGGAGGCTCTATTATTGTGGTTTCCCGGGCCAAACAGCTATACTGGAGAAGATCTAGCAGAATTACAAATCCATGGAAGTAACGCAGTAATAAACGCTTTATTAAGAGTACTTTCCGAGCAAAAAAACTGTAGATTAGCTGAACCAGGTGAGTTTACTAAAATTGCATTTCAAAATGATAAAATCGATTTGTTAAAAGCAGAAAGTATAGGAGATCTAATCCATTCCGAGACGGAACTACAAAGACAGCAAGCAGTTAAATTAGTTCAGGGCAATGCATCAAACTATTATAATGATCTGAGGGAAAAAATAATAAAATCTCTTGCTTTTATAGAAGCAAAAATTGATTTCGCAGAGGAAGATCTTCCAGAAAAAGTACTAAAAGATGCACACAAATCAATTAAAGAAATTCATTCAGAAATTACAAAAATAATTGAAGATAATAAAGTTGGAGAAAAAATTAGAGACGGTTTTAGGGTTTCAATTACAGGAGAAGTTAATGCGGGGAAATCATCATTACTAAATTTACTTTCAAAAAGAGAAGTAGCAATTGTGTCGGATGAGGCTGGTACGACTAGAGATGTTATAGAAACCTATTTAAATTTGGATGGATACCCTGTAATTCTGGCTGATACTGCTGGTATAAGAGAAGCTAAAAATGAAGTTGAAAAAAAAGGTATTTCTTTAGCATTAGGCAAATCAAAAGAAGCAGATTTAAATATAGTAGTGATCGATAATTCATCAAAAAAAATTAATCAAGAAATACAGAGTATGATTAATAAAGATACTATAATGCTATTAAATAAATCTGATGTTTCAGATAAACAAAATCATATATTTAATGTTGATACAGTTTTAGCTTCAGTAAAAAATAATAAAAATATCGACAAATTAATAGATTTGATTAAAGCTAAGCTAAGCAAAAAATTTACATCTAATAGTAGCGCTTTAATTACTAGAGAAAGGCACAGAGTTAAGCTAAATGATTGTTTAAAAGAAATTGATAAGTTTCTCAAAAAGGATCAAAACAAAGACCTCGAATTAGCAGCAGAAGACCTAAGAATGGCCACACGACATCTTGGTAGCATCGTTGGTAAGGTAGATGTGGAAGAAATACTTGGATCTATATTCAAAGACTTCTGTATCGGTAAATAAAATACTTCTTGTATTCTTAATCTAGAGGTTTACATTCACAGAATGACAAAACAAAGCTATGATGTAGTAGTTATAGGTGGAGGACATGCCGGATGTGAGGCGGCAGCAGCTTCAGCTAGAATGGGTGTAAATACTGCTCTTTTTACGCATAAAATCGAGACTATTGGTGAAATGTCGTGTAATCCCGCTATAGGAGGGCTTGGAAAAGGACATCTTGTGAGAGAAATTGATGCTTTAGATGGTGTGATGGGAGTAGTAGCTGATAAATCAGGTATCCAATTTAGATTATTAAATAGAAGTCGTGGCCCAGCAGTGCAAGGACCAAGGACTCAATCAGATAGAGCTCTTTACAAAGAGCATATGCAAAAGATTTTATTAAATTATGAAAATTTAGAGGTTGTAGCCGATCCAGTAGTAAAATTCTTATTTGATAACAACAAAGTTATAGGATTCGTTTGTAATAGCGGCAAAGAAATAAAAACTAAAGAACTAATCCTTACTACGGGCACTTTTTTGAATGGTTTAATACATATAGGTGAAACACAGATACCAGCTGGTCGGTATGATGAAAAACCATCTTTCGGTTTAAGCGAACAATTAGCGAAATTTAAAATGCAAATTGGAAGATTAAAAACCGGAACGCCACCTAGACTAGATGGCGATACAATTAATTATGATGACTTAGAAATGCAGCCTGCTGATGATAATCATTATTATTTCTCTTTCTTGACGAACAAGATCAATAATAAACAGATTAAATGTGGGATGACTTACACAAATAATGATGTTCATAAAATTATTAGTGAAAATATTTCAAGAAGCGCTATGTATTCAGGAAATATAAAAGGAGTAGGACCTAGGTATTGCCCATCTATTGAGGATAAAATTGTTAAGTTTAAGGAAAAAGAAAAACATCAAATTTTTTTAGAGCCAGAGGGATTAAAGGACAATACTATTTACCCAAATGGTATATCAACTTCACTTCCAGAGGAAATACAGCTTAAAATATTGAACAAAATCAAGGGTTTAGAGTATGTTGAGATGAAGAGGGCTGGTTACGCGATTGAGTATGATTACGTGGATCCAAGGGAACTAAAAGCAACCTTAGAAACCAAAAAAATCAATTCATTATTTCTTGCTGGTCAAATTAATGGAACTACAGGGTATGAAGAAGCTGCAGCTCAAGGTCTGATAGCAGGTATTAATGCAGCTTTAAAAATCCGAAATCAAGAGGAGTTTATTTTAGATAGATCAACTTCTTATATTGGTGTTATGATTGATGACCTCATTACTAAAGGAGTTACAGAACCTTATAGAATGTTTACATCTAGAGCCGAATATAGATTAACTTTAAGAGCCGATAATGCTGACCAAAGACTAACTGATTTTGGGATCAATTTAAATTTAGTGAAGTCTGAAAGAAAAAAAATATTTAATGAAAAGAAAAAAAATATTTTTGCTCTTAATTCAATTTTAAAAAATAATTATTTATCACCTAATCAAGCTAAGAAATATGACATTAAAATTGCTATGGATGGAGTAAAAAGATCTTGTTTGGAGATTATGGGTCAACGAAAAGTAAATATGGCAAAAATAAGGCAAGTGTTTCCTGATATTCCTAGCTTTCCAAGGGCTATTGAAAATCAGGTTGTAACAGATGCCCATTATATTGGTTACTTGGACAGACAAGATAAAGATATAGAGTCTTTTAAGAAAGACGAGTCCGTTATCATACCTGAGGGTATAGATTACGAAAAACTGAGCGGTCTATCTAATGAAATTAAGAGCAAGCTTCTTCAAGTGAAGCCTAAAACGCTAGGTCAAGCTATTCGTATTGATGGCGTTACGCCAGCAGCTATAATTATTCTTCTTTCACATATTAAAAAACTTAGATATAAAGCCACTGCTTGATGCAGCAGCTTGAAGTCATAAATATTCTCAAAAAGAATCTTAATTTTAACGATGATTCAATTGAAAAGCTTAAAAAGTTCACAAATAGAGTTTTAGAAGAAAATCAAAATTATAATTTAATTGCTAAAAGCACAGAAACTCAAATATGGCATAGACATATACTCGATTCAGCTCAATTGGTTAAGTTTATTGATTTTAATCTTAATTCCATGGCTGATCTTGGCACTGGCGCAGGATTTCCGGGTCTTGTATTAGAAATATTCAATAAAAATAAGGCTTTTCACGTGAAATTATATGAAAAATCACCAGTAAAAAGAAGGTTCTTAAGGGGTGTAATAAAGGAATTGAGATTAAATGCAGAGGTTTTAGGAGATGTCAGAGATGAAGTTATAGATTCTGATATTATAATTTGCAGAGCTTTTAAAAAATTGGACCAAATAATACAAGTTTCACGTGAAATTGCAAGAAAGCCATATAAATTAATGATTCTAAAAGGTCAAAATGCACATAAAGAAATAAAAAAATCTTTCAAAATAAAAAAATACTCTTATAAATTAGAAAATAGTATTACAAATAAAGATTCAAAAATAATTTTAATGGAGATTAATAAGTAAATGTCATCACCCACAACGCTAGCAATCATAAATCAGAAAGGTGGAGTTGGGAAAACAACTACCGTAATAAATTTAGCTGCTTCACTGTCCATTATGGGTCAAAATAATTTAGTTATCGATTTAGATCCACAAGGCAATGCAACAACTGGGCTAGGTAAAAACAATAATGATGAAGATAAAAATATTTACAATCTTTTAATAAAAAAAACTAATATTGAAAATATCATTCAGAAAACTGATATTAAAAATCTAGACTTAATAGGTTCTCATGTAAATTTATCTGGTCTTGAAGTCGAAACTGCAAATGACTCTAACAGAGCATTTCTGTTGAAAGAAATATTGAATTTAAACAAAGGTGGTCTATTAAAAAATTACGACAATATTTTTATAGACTGTCCTCCGTCTTTAAGCTTACTCACTATAATGGCCTTAGTGGCTTCAGATGAATTGTTAGTGCCACTTCAAACGGAATTCTTTGCATTAGAAGGTATTACTCAACTTGTGAAAACGATAGATCGCATAAAAGAAAATCTTAATCCTAGCCTCAAGATAAGAGGAATTTTGTTAACAATGTTTGACAAAAGAAATAAACTTTCTTCTGAGGTTGACAGAGAGGCAAGAAATTATTTCAAAGAAAAAGTATATCAGACTGTTATCCAAAGAAACGTACGTTTATCTGAAGCGCCTTCACATGGATTACCTTGTGTAGTATATGACAAAAATTGTGTTGGAAGTAAATCTTATTTTAAATTAGCAGAAGAATTTTTAAAAAAAAATCAAATTGAAAGTGCCGCATGAATTCTGGAAAAAAGAAAGGCCTAGGGAGAGGACTATCCGCACTATTTGGAGATACTACTCGTGCGGAAAAAAAACCTTCAACTAACCAACCTAATACGGCTGCTATCTCTGATTTAAGTCGAAATCCGTACCAACCAAGACAAAATTTTAAAGAGGAAAAGCTTGAGGAATTAGCTAATTCTATTAGGAAAAATGGAATTATTCAGCCAATAGCAGTAAGACCTAGTAAATCCGATTCTAATAAATATGAAATAGTAGCAGGAGAGAGAAGATGGCTCGCAGCTCAAAGGGCAGGCTTACACGAAATTCCAATTACAATATTAGATTTATCTGATGTTGAGTCATTAGAAGTTGCAATAGTTGAGAATATTCAAAGAGATGATCTTAATCCAATTGAAGAAGCAAAAGGATACAAAAGATTGAATGAAGAATTTAAATATGATCACGAGAGTATCTCAAAATTAATGTCAAAAAGCAGAAGTCATATTAGTAACACTTTGAGACTTTTAACTCTTCCAAGTGATGTAATTTCAATGTTAGAAGAAGGTTCTTTGACCTCTGGTCAAGCTAGACCCTTAATTGGAATTTCAAACGCTTCGTCAATTGCTGAGGAAATAGTTTCTAAAAATTATAGTGCTAGAAGAGTCGAGTATCTTGTAAGAAATAAAAAAGGTGGAAAAATTGTTAAAACGATCGATACAAATATTTTAAAAACACAAGAAAGATTGCAAAAAATTCTTGGACTGAAAGTTAATATCGTAAATAAAAAAAATAACTCTGGGAAAATTACTATAGAGTATAAAGATCTAGATCAATTCGAGTTAATTTCTGATTTACTTACGAAGCATT
Source organism: uncultured Pelagibacteraceae bacterium (assembly GCA_902624495.1). GTDB lineage: Bacteria > Pseudomonadota > Alphaproteobacteria > Pelagibacterales > Pelagibacteraceae > Pelagilacustribacter. The sequence goes on from CACNYH010000004.1 coordinate 28,408, forward strand.
AGCTAACTCACACATATCTATTAATAATTTTTTAATTAGAATATGTTTATCTATTGAAGAGTTACTTTTAATTTTAATTTCTATATTGTACGTATTTCTCATAATTAGTTTTATTTTTTTCTTATTCCATACTTTAGCTTGAGAAATGAGGTTCGGTTTATCTTTCCAAAATACTGGGGGCTTTAAATTACTTACTGCTTTTTCAATATTGCCACCATTATTGTTTATTTCTAACAGTTTTCCTAGTCTTTGATTGATAGAATTAAGGTAAAGATTGTTTTTCTCATTTTCTAATATTGTATCACTTAAAAATTTATTGGTTTCACTTCTTTTTCCTAAAAACGCAGCATCTTTAAGTTTGTCAAAATTATTATTTGTTTTGATGTTTAAAAGTTTTTGTAAATTCTCTTTGTCTAAAACTTTATTAAGAAAAAAGCTTTTAATCTTATCTAATTCATTTTTTAATTTTGTTCTGTTTAAAGAACAATTCTCAATAATTAGATTTACATTCTCCGTTGTTATATTTTTAAAATCTCTTAAATCATTTAGTATTATTTTTTTTAATGTTGTTTCGTTATCCTCATAACATGGCACAATATTACAGCTATTTGATTTTTCAAAAAAAGTTCTTAATTTTGATTTCTTTTCTAAAACACTTGAAAACAAATAAATACTTTTTTCAATCTCGATTTTTTCAGCTTCTTGGATCAAATCTAAGATTTTATCACTTACTTGATCCACAAAAATAATTTTTTTTTCACCAAATAAGCTGTCGTTATTTATTTCTCTAAAAAAAATTATATTTTTTTTTATAATTTCTTCCTCATTTAACCTAATTACTGAACTGTTATTATTAAATCCTCTAATTAATTTTTTAAAATCATTGATTAAACCTAGATTTTCTCCGTAAAACAAAGTTATTCCTTTGTCTATTTTTCCAATATTTTGCTCGATTATATAACTTTTATGAATCATTAACTCTTGAAATTAGTTCTTCAATAATGCTTTCTGCAATACTTTCGGAAAGCATTTTAATTAATTTTTTTTCATTATTTAGAGTTTGCGAATATTGATTAGAAACATTGAAATTACCTCGTTTTGAAATTTGAAATTTACCATTTTTTTCTGATCTATATTGTACGAACGCGGTTATTGATATTTGAAATTTTGTAATCTCGTTCTTTATATTTCTTTCTTTAATAGACTTATTTTTATTAATATCAATTTCTATATTTAGTAATTTTTTTCCGTCACTTTTAGAATAAGGTAGTAAATTATTTTTAATTATGTAGCTTATTCTTTTATCTCCCGCAGTTGAAATATTGTCTATATTAAAATCTATAATTTGTGATTGATTTACAACTTTAAAACCACACCCTGTTACCAAGAAAATTATAATTACACTTTTTAAAAGAAATAATCTTTTTATCATTTTGCCACTATATAGTTGATTATTCTATTTTTAACAAAAATTGTTTTTATCACTTTTTTTTGATCTAAATGTTTTTTCGCTTTAGAAGATTGATAAATTAACTTATTGATACTTTTTTCATCCATATCTTTTTTTATATTTATTACGTCTTTTGTTTTGCCATTAATTTGAACCGCAAGTGTTATCTCATCCAAAATATTTTTCTTATCAATGTTTGGCCAATCATTGAAATCTGTGCAATTCAAAAACTCTAAACATTCATGAGCCAAATGTGGAGTAAAAGGGATCATTAATTTCATCATTTTAATAAGGTTATTCCTCATTGTGTTGGTACTTATCTCGGAATCAACATTATCTTTAAAAAAACTATACATTTCGTAAAAATGAGCAATTGATACGTTAAATCTAAAATTTTCTATTGAGTCATCAATTTTTAAAATTAGACTATTAATTCTAAGCTCGAATTCTTTATTTAATTCTTTATCTATTTTCTTTTCTTTTCTTATTGAAATTAGATTGTTTAAATTCCATATTTTTTGTAAAAATTTATTTGCTGAGAATACGCCCGTGTCCGACCATTGCACATCTTTTTCTGGTGGACTATCTGATAAAATAAACCATCGAACTGAATCTGCACCGTATTGATTAATCATTGTCTCTGGGTCTATAGTATTTTTTTTGGATTTTGACATAGACTCTGATGCGCCGACAACAACTTTGGTCTTATCGTTTTTTTTTACAAATTTATCTACATTAACCTTTGTGACTTCATCAGGATACAACCAATTTCCTTTTTCATCTTTATAAGTTTCGTGACATACCATTCCCTGAGTGAATAAATTTTTAAAGGGCTCACTTAAATTAATTTTTTTGTTAAATTTATTAATGCCTTTTGTAAAAAATCTAGAATATAGTAAATGAAGTATTGCATGTTCTATCCCTCCAATATACTGGTCAACTGGCATCCAATAGTTTATTTTTTTTTCATCAAAAGGAGATAGCTTATAATCAGGTGAACAAAATCGTAAAAAATACCATGACGAGTCAACAAATGTGTCTAATGTATCTGTTTCTCTTATTGCTTTTCTGCCGGATTTTTTATCTTTTGTGTTTTTCCAAGTAGGATGATTATCTAGAGGGTTCCCTTTAAATGTGAGATCTATATCCTCTGGTAATTCTACAGGAAGTTCACTTTTATCAACTGGGATAATAGTTCCATCTTCTAAATAAATCATTGGTATAGGACACCCCCAATATCTTTGTCTAGATATGCCCCAATCCTTAAGTCTAAAAAGAGTTTTTCTTTCTCCTAATTGCTTAATCTCAATTTCATTTATTATTTTTTCCTTAGCATCTGTAACACTAAGACCATTTAAAAATTCTGAATTTATTATTTTTCCATCGCCGGTATAAGCTTCAAAAAGACCACCATTTTTCTCCTTTGAATTTTCATCACTTACCACTCTTGTGATATTTAAATTGTATTTTTTTGCGAAATCAAAATCTCTTTGGTCGTGTGCTGGGCAACCAAATATTGCACCAGTACCGTAATCCATCAAAACAAAATTTGCGAAATAAACGGGAATTTTTTTATCACTTATGAAAGGATGACTTACAAATAATCCTGTTTCATATCCTATTTTTTCTGCATTAGCTAAGGCTTCCTCTGTGGTCCCTGTTTTACTGCATTCATCTTTAAATTTTTGAAAATTATTTATTTTTAAAAAATCTTTATTTAAAGGATGATCAATTGAAAGTGCCAAAAAACTAGCACCAAATATTGTGTCTGGTCTTGTTGTAAATACTTTTATTTTTTTTTCACTACTAATTAACTGAAAATTTATTTCGCATCCAAAAGATTTTCCTATCCAGTTTTTTTGCATTAATTTGACTTTATCTGGCCAACCTTTTAATTTTTCTAGATCATTTAATAGCTCATTTGAAAATTTAGTAATATTAAAAAACCACTGAGATAACTTTTTTCTTTGAACAATTGCATTTGATCTCCAGCCTCTTCCATTTATAACCTGTTCGTTAGCTAGAACTGTATTTTCAACTGGATCCCAGTTTACATAAGTTTCTTTTCTAGAAACTAGTCCCTGATTATAAAAATCAATAAAAATTTCTTGTTGATGTTTGTAATATTCTTTATCACATGTTGCGATTTCTAAATCCCAATCAATTGAGAGACCCAATAACTTAAGTTGATTTTTCATTGTTTCAATATTTTTATATGTCCATTCTTTCGGATGAAGATTGTTTTGTTTGGAAGCATTTTCCGCTGGAAGTCCAAACGCGTCCCAACCCATAGGGTGCAAAACATTGAAACCATTTAAATACTTATATCGAGCAATAACATCACCGATAGTATAATTTCTGACATGTCCCATGTGAATTTTTCCAGAAGGGTAAGGAAACATTTCCAAACAATAGAACTTTTCCCCTTTAGGTTTTGAAAGTTTAAACTTAGAAAATTTTTTTTGCCATTTTTTCTCAACAGCTTGAAAATTCAGTCTTTCCATTAATTTTTTTTATTTTTTTTCTTATCTTCTTTTTCAAACCTTGCTGCAGTTTTTACAATCGATGACACAAGTTCATTAGTGATTTCATTATTTCCCAATTGAGTTACCACACAATTAGTTGCACTCACACATTTTTTTTTATGAACGATTACTTTTAAATTGTCTGATCTAACTTCATTAGATAAAAATCTAACTGTAATTTTAATTGATTCATCCGAATTATTTTCTGAGTACCAATCTGTTATTATCATCCCACCAGAATAGTCTACAGTCGTTAGAGGCAGGAAATCTAAAATCTCTAAAGAGGCTCTCCACATTGGATTAGAAGTACTAAATTCATAAGTAGTTGCACCTCTGCCACGATTCTTGACTAAACCACCAAGACTTACTCCTTTTCCTTCATCGATATTTTTTCTTGCTTTGGCTTCAGCACCATCCGGCATTTGTCTTTGATCGACTTTTTTGTACATGCCACATGAGCTCAGAGTTATTAAGCTGATAAAGAAAAAAATTGTAAAAAATAGTTTAGAAATCTTCATTTTTTTAAAAAGTGAATGTAAATTAAGATAATACATATCAATTAAGATATGTGAAAGTTATTTAAATATCCCAGTAAAACAAAGCTTTTTAGATAAATTGTTGCATTTTTACAACATTAAGCAATAAAGTTAGCTTTTAAAAGGTAAAAATAACATAAATACCGTACTTTTTGTTAGAAAGAGAACGTTTAATAATAATTATTAAATCATAACATAAGGAAAAATATGAAAAATATACTTAAAACAATTGCCGTTTTAGTTTCTGCTTCATTGATTTCTGTAAGTGCAAAAGCTGGTGAGTTATCAGTAACTGGTTCAGCTAAATTCTCTTACATGACACATGGTGGTAACGATACCGGTAAAGCAATGGGTATTTCAAATGAACTTAACTTCACAGCCTCAGGCGAGTTGGACAACGGATTCACATGGAAATACCACACAGAGTTAGACCCTGCTGATGGCGGTGCTGCATCAAACGATGACACAGCAATCGTAATCGGAATGGGCGACATGGGTACAATCGGTTTATATGACGCTGAAGGCGGATTATCTACTGAGTTAGGTTGGGGAATTGGTGCTATGGGAGTTGGTGCTGACTACGCAAACACTATGACAAATATTGGTCGTGGTTTTGACGTGTCTGCTGACCCGCACGTAGCATACACTACAGGAGCTGGAATGTTACCATTTGGTATACAAGCTTCTATAGGTTTTGCACCTAACACTAATGACGGTCAAAGTAACAGTTACAAAGCTGGAGGAGCACAAGTTGATAATTCAGCAAATGGAACTAACGCTACGCAGTACAAAATAACTGCTAGCCCAATTGACGGTTTAAAAATCGGTGGTGACTATTACGAAACTGGCGGAAACAAATTAGGCACAGTTGGACAAGAGAAAACTGGTGGTAACGTTTACGCTCAGTACGCAGTGGGTAACTTCAAAATTGGTTACACAAAAGGTGAGTTAGAGCCAGGTAAAGGAACTAACAAGTACAGAACGAACGTAGCTGATACAGCATCAGCATTAAACGGTGCTGCATATGAATCAGATGGTTTCGGAATAGAGTTTGCAGTTAATGATGCATTATCAGTATCAATCACTGAAGAAGACTTTAGCAGAACAAACAAGACTATGGCTGCTACAGCTTCAACAAATTCTAGAGCGACTGTAACTTCAAGTCAGACAACAATTATGGCAGCATACAACATTGGTGGTGCTACACTTGGTCTTTCATTAGTTGATACAGATAATTCTGACTACACAGCAAATAGAGATGAAACAAAAACTATTGTTTCTCTAGCACTAGCATTCTAAGAATACTAGCTGTTTAAGATTAAAAAAGCCGGTCAATTATGGCCGGCTTTTTTTTTATCTCTGAAAATATTACAAAACCAGCAGAATTTAACATTTTAAGTTTATTTAGGTTTGCTAAACGGATACCCCCAAGTGGGATCAATTTATTATTATAAGATATGTTTATAAGATTAAATTTAACAATGCCTAAATAGTCTTTTTTAGATTTATAAGAAGTTATAAATAACCTTGAAAAAATGATTTCAGAACAACCTTGGTGCCTTTTAATCAAAATTTCCCTCCTATTATGTGCAGATCCAATAATGTGAAAATTGAAATTTTTATACCTTCTTAAATTTAAGTTAAAATTGCTGGCGGAGATATAAATTCCGTCAGCTTTAAGTAATCTACAGAGATCTATGTTGTTTGCTATAAACAACTTAATTTTTTTTATCTTACAGATCATCCTAAAGTTAGATAATTCTGAGATATTATCTATAATATTTTTATTTCTATAAATTATATTGATTTTGTTTGGTTTTTTTATGTTACTTAATTGAATATCTTTGATACTTTCAATAATTAAAAAGTATTTTTTTTTTGAAATAAACATATGAGCATCATAATTGAAAGATTTAAAAAAATAAAATCCAATATAGATGAAATCAGGCCCAAAAAGAAAGTTAAGATAATTGCAATTAGCAAAACTTTTGATTTAGATCATATTAAACCTTTGATTGATCACGGACACGAGCATTTTGGTGAGAACAAAGTTCAAGAAGCTATTGCTAAATGGAAAGAAATAAAAAATCTTCGTCAGAATTTAAAATTACACATGGTAGGAAAGCTTCAAAGTAACAAGGCTAAAAATGCAGTTGAAATTTTTGATTACATTCACTCATTAGACAATCAAAAACTTGTAGACATTCTCTCAAAATGTCAAAAAAATACAAATAAACAACTAAAATACTTTATCCAGGTGAATATTGGAAACGAGCTCCAAAAATCTGGTATTAGCGTAAGTGAGTTAGACTCTTTTTATACTTATTGTACTCAAGAAATTAAACTTAATGTAATTGGTTTGATGATAATTCCACCTAATGATGAGCAAACAACAAAATACTTTAAATCAATCGAAGAAATTAATAATTCATTAGCATTGAACGAGCTTAGTATGGGAATGTCTGCAGATTATTTAGAAGCTATAAAATACAGTGCCACTTTCGTAAGAATTGGAAGCTCTATTTTTGGATCAAGATCTTAAAGGATTTTTACCAAAGTCTTTGTGTTGATTTCTCGAGCTAATTTTTTGATGTCATTTTTTTTTATGGCTATACAGCCTTTAGTGGGAGAATAATTTCTTTTTGCAATGTGTATAAAAATTGCACTACCTTTGTTTTTTTTTATAGGTTTAGTATTAAAGCTCAGAATAAATATGATGTCATAAATCTCATCTTCTCTATAAAGTCTTTCATAACTAAATTTTGTTGGTAGTTTAATTAATTGATTATATTTTTTTGAATTCGGATCATCACACCAGCCCATTTTTTTATCGATTTCTTTTTTTCTTATTTTTGTTCTTAAATTCTTAACTTTGTCCTGTCTATAAAGAATACCTTTTATTTTATAGATTCCCTTAGGTGTTATTAGGTCACCCTCCTTTTTTTTGATGCCAATTCCTCTTTTACCTAATGCACATTTTACTTTATAGTTATTGTAGGTAAGTGATTTGTTTTTAATTAATATATGCATAAATTAAATATATTTATTTTCGGTCCAGATAGTTTTATTTCTACATTTAACGAGCTTGAACCATATTTTAAGTTTAACATTTCCACAAATCAAAAAAAATTAACCTCCTCTTTTGGAAGTAATTTACATGGTATTATTTACCATAAGGATATATCTCACGATGATAGAATAAAAGATATACTAAAAAAATATAAATGTTTGAAAATATTAGCGACTGATACTGTTTCTAAATTATCAAATGATTATGATTATGTTCTTAAATTACCTACAACTATTGAAGAAGTAAATAACATTATAGAAGGAAGTGCTGCAAAAAATGAATTTGCTAAAAATTCTTCTATATCTATTAAAGATTACATATTAGATAAAAATGAAAAAAAATTAATAAAAAATAATAAAGCTATAATATTAACAGAAAAAGAAATTCAGCTCTTAGAGGTTTTGTTGAAGAGACAAAAAGCAGTTTCAAAGGATGATATATTGACTCTTGTATGGCAATATTCTGCAGAGTCAGATACTCATACTGTTGAAACACATATATATCGATTGAGAAAAAAAATTAGTGAAAAATTTCTTGATGAAAAGTTTATACTAAATAATAAGGAAGGCTATTATCTTTGAAAAAGAGAAATAAATATGCGATTGATTTATTTACAAAAAAATATCGTAAAAGAGTAATCAAACCTAAAAAAGGAAAAGGGAGCTTTAAAAGAAGAAAAAAATAATTTATTTTAATCTCGCCCCAATTATTTGAATTATCTTTGAAGACATCTCACTACCTTTTTCTAAACTTTCATTTATTGATTTACCTTTGATAAATCCATCAAGGAATCCACCAGCAAACAAGTCGCCAGCACCAGTTAGATCTATAACTTTAAGGTTCTTTTTAGCTGGACACTCTATAACTTTTTCATCTTTAATTGCTAAAGCACCTTTTTCGCCTCTAGTAATAACGATAAGCTTTTTTATTTTTTTTGAGAATTCTATAACATCTTCAATTTTTCTAGCATCTAAAAGTGACATTATTTCTTGTTCATTCGCAAAAGTGATATCTAATTTTGTTTCAACTAAATTCAAAAATTGTTTTTTATGTCGCTCAACACAAAATAAGTCAGAAAGAGACATCGCTACTTTATTTGAGTAACTAATCGCTTTATCGAAAGCTTTTTTTGGCTCACCCTCATCCCACAGATAACCTTCCAAAAACAAAATTTCACTCTCTTTAATAGCGTTTGTATCTATGTCAGTATCGTTAATCTTACCTGCAGTACCAAGAAATGTTACCATAGTTCTCTCAGAGTCTGGCGTAATTAGAATTAAACAAGTCCCAGTCGGAACTTTTTCTTTCTTTTTAGAGTAAAAGTATTTTACTTTTTCAAGATAAAGTCCTTCTTCATATTTAGACCCCAATTCATCGTCGCTAATCTTTCCGATGAAACCAACTTTATTTCCCAATTGTGAAAGGCTTACAATCGAATTTGCAACTGAGCCTCCAGCTACAGTTTCTTCAATTTTTAGTTCTACTAATAATTTTTTTAATTCATTTTCATTAACTAATTTCATAGTGCTTTTAGTTAAAGAATTTCTCTCAATAAAATCTTCCTCTACTTTACAAATAACATCCACTATAGCGTTTCCAATACCTAAAACTTTCATTCTTTATGCCTTTTTGGTTTTGATTGGTTTTTTTCTGTTTGGATAACAGCTTTTACAAATTTTACAAGTTATTCCGTGGCAGTCTCTTGCTTTACAATATTCTCGGCCATACCATATAATTTGAAGATGAAGTTTATTCCAGTATTTTTTTGGAAATATTTTTTTTAAATCTTTCTCAGTTTGAACAACATTTTTACCACTTGTCAGACCCCATCGTTGTGCTAGCCTATGAATGTGAGTGTCAACAGGAAAGGCCGGATAACCAAAACCTTGAGACATTACTACGCTAGCTGTCTTATGACCAACACCAGGCAATTTTTCTAAATCTTCGTAAGTATTAGGCACCATTCCATTATATTTTTCAATTAAAGTTTTTGATAGATAAAAAATACTTTTAGCTTTAATCCTAAATATTCCAATTTTTTTTATTAGTCTTTCAATCTTTTTTCTTCCAAGTTTTACAAAATGCTTGGGTTTATTATATTTTGGGTAAATTTTTTTTGTAACATTATTTACATTCACATCGGTACATTGAGCTGAAAGTAATACTGATACTAAAAGAGTGAACGTATTCTTGTAATTCAATGGAATTGGAACTTTTGGATAAGTTTTATTTAAAATTTTTATGATGATCTTAGATTTTTGGTTGTTGTTCACTTAAAATTCAGAAGATCTCTCATTGAATAGAGGCCAGATTTTTTATTAGATAACCACTTAGCAGCTATGAGTGCACCTTCAGAGTAAAGCGCTCTGTCAAAAGACTCATGATTTAATGTTACAACTTCTTTGCCACTAGAAAAGGTAACTTCATGTTCGCCGATTACGTCACCTTTTCTAATTGAGTTAAAATTAATTTTTTTACTAAAAGGAAAATTTTTCTTATTTAAGTATTTTTTACCGATCATACTGTAAAATTCTTTTTTTTTTCCTGTGGCTATGCCCTTACCTAACATTAAAGCAGTACCTGATGGATAATCTTTTTTATATTTGTGATGAATCTCGTTAACTTTACTTAAGAAATTTTTTCCTAAAGATTTTGATGCGATCTCAGTAAGATACATCAATAAATTCACACCCAAACTCATATTTCCAGCTTTTAAAATAGGTATCTTTTTAGAAAATTTTTTTATCAAATTTTCTTCTTTCTTACTAAAACCTGTTGTCCCAATTACAACTTTCTTTTTTTGTTTAACTGCAATTTTAAGAACTTCTAAGGTACATTTAGGTGCAGTAAAATCTATGATTATTTTTGCCTTTTTAAATGCTCTTATTGTATTAAGTTCAGGGTTAATTCCTGAAATTTTTTTATTTATTATCTTGTTTTCAGTTAAAGATACAATTTTAAAATATTTATTTTTATTTGCAGATTTGATGAGTTGTTGACCCATTCTGCCCATGCACCCAGTTATCGCTAAATTAATCTTTTTCATTATCCAACTAAATAAATAACTACAATAATCACTAGTACAATTATAGTCCAGACAGATAAATTGTTTAAGAATTGTTTTAATTTATTATTAGTGGATAAAAAGCCAGGTAAGATTAAAGCAAGAACTGCAATAAGAAATATTGCAGACATTATTTGGTCAGTTTCCATTTATATCAAGTTTTTTTCCAGAATTTTTTAGCCTTTTCAAAAAAGCTTTTAATCACTGGATCCGGTTTATTCACCTCAATATCATTAAATTCTTCTAATATTTCTTTTTGTCTTTTAGATAGAGAAGTAGGTACTTGAGTTACAACTCTAATATAAAGATCACCAAAAATATTTCTTCTGAGAATTGGCATACCTTTACCTTTTAATCTAAATTGCTTTCCGTGTTGTGTTCCCGAAGGAATTTTAATTTTAGATCTTCCTCCATCAATTGAAGGAACTTCTACGGAAGTACCTAAAGCTGCATCAGAAAATGAAATTGGTAATTCGTAGTATAAATTTTCATCAGATCTTTTAAATATACTATGATTATCTATTGAAATAAATAAATACAAATCTCCACTAGATCCGCCTTTGGAGCCTGCCTCACCTTTCCCAGATAATCTAATTCTTGTTCCATCATCAACTCCTTTTGGAATTTTAACAGTTACGTTTTCATTTGCTTGAGTTTTTCCATTACCACTACAACTGTTACAAGGTGTTCCAATCATTTCACCGTAGCCACTGCATTGTGGGCAAGTTTGTTGAACTGTAAAGAATCCTTGATTAGTTCTTACCTTTCCTCTGCCCGAACAATAATCACATCTAATCGGTTTAGAACCTTTTGCAGCACCACTTCCCGAGCAGGGTTTGCAGGATTTGTAAGTAGTATATCTAACATTTTTTTCAGTTCCTTTATAAGCTTCCTCTAAGCTTATACTAACATCA
>CACNYH010000005.1 GCA_902624495.1 uncultured Pelagibacteraceae bacterium
AGCAAGACCTTTCGGTGTTATAACGTATCTGAAATATTTTATTTTATTTGTATGTTTTTGAAAATTTTCTAATTTGATAAATCCCTTTTTTTTAAGTGCTTTTAAGCAATAATTTAACTTGCCAAGACTAAACCCAACTTTGTTTGCAATTTCTCTTTGAGTTAGCTTTGGCTTTTTATCAATTTTTCTTAAAACTTCTAAATAATTTTGCTCGTTATTCATAATGTTCAATTATTGAACATTATATGTTCACTCATTGAACAAGTAAAGCTTTTTTCTTTGAACAGGATTAATCCTTACTTTTTATACCAAATTTGTGTTTTATTTCTCCAATTCGAGTAGAACGGAGTTTGAACATTTGAGAAACACAAGACATAGTCTTTTGGGATTGGAAAATCGTCAATAAGCACTTCTTCGAATTTATTTGAAAGATCGTATTTTGTTTCTCTATTTGAATTTCCAGTTACAATAGCTTTCACACTTTTAGGTAAATTATCTAAATAATATTTAACTGTTGTAAAATCCATCTCGCTAAATGATGCAAAATTACATAAAAGGTCATAGTTTTTGTAGTTTTTTATCTCAGCATAAAAAGCAGATGGTATTAGGTAAATTTTTTTATTCTCTGGTTGCAATTTTGATTTTACATTTTTAAGACTATCAATTAATTCCACTTTTTCTTCGCCAAATTTTACTGCTAAATAGTAGTAAGCTGTTAGAAGAGAAGCTGGAATATCGAAATCAGTGTAAGAATTTATTTTTTCCGACTCGAAAAGTCTTTCCCCAAGTGATCCGAATCCACCTCCAATTTCTAAAATATTATATTTCTGTTTATCAAAATTATTCAAAGAATTAATAATTAAGTTTTTTTGTAAATTTGATGACATATCAAGAAAGTGAAATTTATGATTCCCTTGTTTATAACCCCATCTATTGATTTCATTTGAAGAGGGTAGGTCAATAAAATCTCTAAAAATAATTTTGTATAACTCTAAATCCTTAAGAAAAAGTAATTTCGCAGTGTAATCAGACTTAATATTATCAAAATAAGCATAGTTCCATAATCCTCTTATTAAGCAGTTGTAAAACATATTTTCATGAAAAATTAAAATTTCATCTAAATCACCTTTTTTGTAAATTGAAAATTGATCTTTTTTAACTTGCAGAAGATACTCCTTCCACATGCCTCCAATTTTTAAACTTTTATCAATATTTAAATTTTCATAAAAAGGATCACAACTCTTTGTAAAATTCAAAATTTTTTTTACAATGTCCCTTTTTTTTTCTAAGTTCTGAACTTTTTTTAAAGAATTTACTTTCCCGTCACTAAAGAAGCTCAATCGAAAGTTCTTAATTCTTTTTTGTGACCTTAATATATTTATATAATTTGCGACATTTTTAAGCATCAAATTTTCTTCTATATAAATATCTTAATACTATTTCTGCAATTAAATTTAAGTCTGAGTTATTCATTAAGATTAGATTTATAATATCAAAGTTTATTTCTATTTAAAAAATTTTTTTCAGTGCATAAATCAAGCCAATTGAGCTATTAGTACTGGTCAGCTACACGCGTTACCGCGCTTCCACATCCAGCCTATCAACGTAGTGGTCTACTACGGCTCTATAGGAAGAACTAGTTTTGAGGTGGGTTTCCCACTTAGATGCTTTCAGCGGTTATCCCTTCCATACTTAGCTACCCGGCACTGCAGCTGGCGCTACAACCGGTCCACCAGTGGTATGTTCATCCCGGTCCTCTCGTACTAGGGACAAATCCTCTCAATTCTTCTACACCCATGGCAGATAGGGACCGAACTGTCTCACGACGTTCTGAACCCAGCTCACGTACCACTTTAATTGGCGAACAGCCAAACCCTTGGGACCTGCTCCAGCCCCAGGATGTGATGAGCCGACATCGAGGTGCCAAACACCCTCGTCGATATGGACTCTTGGAGGGTATCAGCCTGTTATCCCCGGCGTACCTTTTATCCGTTGAGCGATGGCCCTTCCACTCAGAACCACCGGATCACTATGACCGTCTTTCGACTCTGCTCGACTTGTCAGTCTCGCAGTCAGGCAGGCTTATGCCATTGCACTCTACGAACGATTTCTGACCGTTCTGAGCCTACCTTCGCACGCCTCCGTTACTTTTTGGGAGGCGACCGCCCCAGTCAAACTACCCACCATACAATGTCTTGCAGCCGGCTTACGGCATGCAGTTAGATGTCAAGAATAATAAGAGAGGTATTTCACTGATGACTCCGCTTTGGCTGACGCCAAAACATCAAAGTCTCCCTCCTATGCTAAACATATCATTCCTAACACCAATATAAAGTTGTAGTAAAGGTGCACGGGGTCTTTCCGTCTAACCACGGGAACTCCGCATCTTCACGGAGAATTCAATTTCACTGAGTTGATGTTGGAGACAGCGGAGATATCGTTACGCCATTCATGCAGGTCGGAACTTACCCGACAAGGAATTTCGCTACCTTAGGACCGTTATAGTTACGGCCGCCGTTCACTGGGGCTTCAGAAATTAGCTTGCACTAATCGCATTAACCTTCCAGCACCGGGCAGGCGTCAGACCCTATACATCCACTTACGTGTTAGCAGAGCCCTGTGTTTTTGATAAACAGTCGCATCTCCCTGGCTTGTGCCACCCACTTAAAGTTGCCTGAAAATGGGTCCTCCTTCTTCCGAAGTTACGGAGGCATTTTGCCGAGTTCCTTCAACATCATTCTCTCAAGCGCCTAATTATACTCTAATAATCCACCTGTGTCGGTTTAGGGTACGGTCTAATGATGGAGCTATTTCCTGGAACTTCCTCACGGCTAACTCAATCCATTAAGAGTTAACAACTTAAGAAATCCGTCACTTCCATCTGGTCAAGGAATATTAACCTTGTTTCCATCGACTACGGCTTTCGCCCTCGTCTTAGGGGCCGACTAACCCTGCGCGGATTAACCTTGCGCAGGAACCCTTGGATTTTCGGCGACAGAGTTTTTCACTCTGTTAATCGTTACTTATGTCAGCATTCGCACTTCTGATACCTCCAGGATCCCTCGCGGGTATCCCTTTGCAGGCTTACAGAACGTTCCGCTACCAGTTATAATTTCCGAAGAAATTATAAATCCACAGATTCGGTACATGATTTGAGCCCCGTTACATCTTTGGCGCAGAAACTCTATTAGACCGGTGAGCTGTTACGCTATCTTTAAAGGATGGCTGCTTCTAAGCCAACCTCCCGGCTGTTTAGGAATCTCCACATCCTTTCACACTTAATCATGATTTAGGGACCTTATCTGGTGATCTGGGCTTTTTCCCTCTCGACCATGGACCTTAGCACCCACAGTCTGTCTGCTGAGGTAAAATGTTTGGCATTCGGAGTTTTATGAGGGTTGGTAAAGATTTCTCTCCCCTAGCCCCTTTAGTGCTCTACCTCCAAACATTAATTTACTCAACGCACTACCTAAATAGTTTTCGCGGAAAACCAGCTATCTACGAATTTGGTTGGCCTTTCACCCCTTACCACAAGTCATCCAAAGACTTTTCAACGTCAACTGGTTCGGTCCTCCGGCAAGTGTTACCCTGCTTTCAACCTGCTCATGGTAAGCTCATTCGTTTTCGGGTCTAATTCATACAACTTACGCCCATTTAAGACTCGCTTTCGCTACGCCTACACCTTACGGCTTAAGCTTGCTGGATAAATTAAGTCACTGACCCATTATACAAAAGGTACGCCGTCACTCTAAAAAGAGCTTCGACTGTTTGTAGGCATACGGTTTCAGGTTCTATTTCACTCCCCTAATAGGGGTTCTTTTCACCTTTCCCTCACGGTACTAGTTCACTATCGGTCACTGAAGAGTATTTAGGCTTAGAGGGTGGTCCCCCTAAATTCAAACAAGATTACACGTGTCCCGCTCTACTCAAGAACAACATTAAGCTTTACCCCTACGGGACTATCACCTTCTTTGGTTAGTTTTTCCAAACTATTTAGGTTATCTTAATACTGTTACTGGCCTGTTCCGCGTTCGCTCGCCACTACTAACGGAATCTCAATTGATTTCTTTTCCTCCGGTTACTTAGATGTTTCAGTTCTCCGGGTTAGCTCTTCAAACTTATGTATTCAGTTTGAAGTACCACATAAAGTGGTGGGTTGTCCCATTCGGAAATTTTCGGATCAAAGCCTGCATACAGCTCCCCGAAACTTATCGCAGTATACCACGTCCTTCATCGCCTTTCAGTGCCTAGGCATCCGCCATACGCCCTTAAACGCTTGATTTATGCACAGAAAATAATTTTCTGTCTAAATTAAATTTTTAATAAAATATTCATCTATTCGAATACTTATAGATTGTTCATCTATTCGAACAATCGGATATAGATATTGTTTGATTGTTCTTACTGTTTGAACAATCAAAATTGATATTCATTATTTACAATTTGAAAAAACTAAAAGTATCTTTGGTGGAGGATAGCGGGATCGAACCGCTGACCTCCTGAATGCAAATCAGGCGCTCTCCCAGCTGAGCTAATCCCCCGTGAAAAATGGTGGGCCGAGGACGACTCGAACGTCCGACCTCACCCTTATCAGGGGTGCGCTCTAACCACCTGAGCTACCGGCCCCTAAGCATTTATGAGACACTTTATTTAAGAAGAGAAATGAGGGCGGCCACATTGACTTAATTTTTTGAGACCAAAAGAAATATTTTGGTCTTCCTTAGAAAGGAGGTAATCCAGCCGCAGGTTCCCCTACGGCTACCTTGTTACGACTTCACCCCAGTTGCTGATCGTACCGTAGTCAAAGGTATAAGCTTTGCCTTAAGGTGTAACCAACTTCCATGGTGTGACGGGCGGTGTGTACAAGACCCGGGAACGTATTCACCGCGGCGCGCTGATCCGCGATTACTAGCAATTCCAGCTTCATGCACTCGAGTTACAGAGTACAATCCGAACTGAGGTACATTTTAGGGATTAGCTAAGAGTCGCCTCTTTGCATCCCATTGTAAGTACCATTGTAGCACGTGTGTAGCCCAACACATAAGGGCCATGAGGACTTGACGTCATCCCCACCTTCCTCCAGCTTATCACTGGCAGTTCTTTTAAAGTGCCCAACTTAATGGTGGCAACTAAAAGTAGGGGTTGCGCTCGTTGCGGGACTTAACCCAACATCTCACGACACGAGCTGACGACAGCCATGCAGCACCTGTGTTTCGTCCGGCCGAACCGAAGACTCTAATCTCTTAGAGTCGCGACGAACATGTCAAGCGTTGGTAAGGTTCTGCGCGTATCTTCGAATTAAACCACATGCTCCACTGCTTGTGCGGGTCCCCGTCAATTCATTTGAGTTTTAACCTTGCGGTCGTACTCCCCAGGCGGAGTGCTTAATGCTTTCGCTGCGACACTGAAAAATATATTTCCAACGTCTAGCACTCATCGTTTACGGCATGGACTACGAGGGTATCTAATCCTCTTCGCTACCCATGCTTTCGCTCCTCAGTGTCAGTAGTGACCCAGTAAGTTGCCTTCGCATTTGATGTTCTTTCTAATATCTACGAATTTCACCTCTACACTAGAAATTCCACTTACCTCTATCACACTCTAGCTAAAAAGTTTTGATGGCAGTTCCAAGGTTAAGCCTTGGGATTTCACCATCAACTTTTTTAACCACCTACGAGCTCTTTAAGCCCAGTAATTCCGAACTACGCTAGGTCCCTTCGTATTACCGCGGCTGCTGGCACGAAGTTAGCCGGACCTTCTTATTCGGGTACAGTCATTTTCTTCCCCGACGAAAGAGTTTTACAACCCAAGGGCCTTCTTCACTCACGCGGCATCGCTGCATCAGGGTTTCCCCCATTGTGCAAGATTCCCCACTGCTGCCTCCCGTAGGAGTCTGGGCCGTGTCTCAGTCCCAATGTGGCTGGTCTTCCTCTAAGAACAGCTATTGATCGTTGCCTTGGTAAGCTTTTACCTTACCAACTAGCTAATCAAGTGCGGGCTCATCTTTCGGCATTAAAACTTTCCCCGTAAGGGCTTATTCGGTATTAGCACAAGTTTCCCCGTGTTATTCCGAACCAAAAGGCAGATTCCCACATATTACTCACCCGTTTGCCACTCAGTATTGCTACTGCGTTCGACTTGCATGTGTTAGGCGTGCCGCCAGCGTACGTTCTGAGCCATGATCAAACTCTCAAGTTTAATAACGGCGCACACTAGCTTTAATAACTTTAAGGTAAATTAAAGTTATTTTTCGTTAAAGCGTGTACGACAATTTCTTTATCAACCTAGCCGTCCACACTTCTCTTCTAAAATTTACAATTTAAAAAAGCTAAGATTTTAATGATTAAAATCTACACACCTCTGGCGCAATTAATATTAATTTTCGTAGAGGTGAGGGCCCGTTTTATTACAATTTACTCATAAGTCAAGGCGTATATTAGTCAAAATTGACTATGAAATAAGGGTTTTTTAGCTTCTTCGCGTTGCAAAGATCTCATAATTTTTGTAGAAAACAACTATGACGATAATCCAAATATTTACGGATTTTTTTAAAAAAAAAGCCAACTTTAATGCTTTGATAAAAACAAATAAATCAAAAGCTTTAAGCTTTAATCCAGTAATTTTTTTAACTTTAGTCTTATCCGTCTCAATTATTTTTTTTTCTTTAAATAGTCTTATGACTCAGAAGAATATTGAAAAACAAAACAATATTAAAACAATTGCAGAGTCTAATGAATTTTCAAAATTTACAGATTTTATAATTTCAAAATTAAATAGCCCATACTCGGAAATCAAATATGTAATCAAGAGCAACGATAGTATAGAAAAAATACTTAAAAACTATCGGGTTAAAAATGAGGATATAAATGAGATTTCAACTAAACTTAAAAAGAGAAAGCTTTCAAACATTTATTCTGGCAGAGAGTTATCAATGGTTCTAAAAAAACTTGGTGATAAAACATTTACAGTAGTTAATTTAAATTTTCCAATAACTAATACCAGTAGTGTTGAGATAAGAAGATTACAAGATACTTTTGTAGTTAAAGAAAATATTTTAAAACTATATAAAAAAGAAATAGTCGTAAAAAATATTATCACCAAAAATTTATACAGCTCAGCAATGACTGCAAACATAGAGCCAAATATAATTGTAGAATTTGCAAGAATATTTGGTTTTGAAGTTGATTTTCAAAGAGACATTCGAAAAGGAGATTGGTTTGAGATATATTATGAAAAATTTATAGATGCAAATAATAAAGTAAGAGATACAGGAAAAATAATTTATGCCTCAATGTATGTAAATGGTGAAGAAATTAATCTATATAATTTTAAATATAAAAATGACGAGGAATATTACGACATCAAGGGGAAAAGTATAACTAAATCCTTAATGAAAACTCCAATTAACGGAGCACGTTTATCATCATCTTTTGGAATGAGAAAACATCCAATTTTAGGATATAATAAAATGCATCGCGGAACAGATTTTGCTGCACCAAGTGGAACGCCTATTATGGCTTCAGGTTCTGGAACTATAACTCGCGCCAGATGGTGCGGAGGTGGTGGCAATTGTGTGAAGATCAAACATAATTCAACTTATGAAACAATTTATGCCCATATGAAATCATTCGCTAAAGGTATTAAGGAGGGTAGAAAAGTTAAGCAAGGACAGATAATTGGATATGTAGGTTCAACTGGATTGTCTACAGGACCTCACCTTCATTATGAAGTAATAGTAAATGGAAAAAAAGTAAATTCTCAAAAATTAAAGTTGCCTTCAGGAAAAGTTTTAAAGGGAGAGGCTAGAAAAGATTTTGAATTAAAAAGAATTAAAATTGATTTAAAATTGTCTGAACTGAGATAGTTTTAAGAAAAAAATTTTAAGAAAGATTCTTTTCCAATAAATTTTCTTCAGATGTTGATTTTTCTGAAATTTTATTATTTTCAACATAATTTTCTTTTTTATCTATCAATTCATTATATCTTCTAAGATAGTGATCAGCGTGTTGTAAATAATTTTGGGCTAGCACTGGATCTCCATTGCTTTGTGCGTCTTTTGCTAATTGTTGGAATTTTTGCATTGTTTTTTCAACATTATGCAAATTATTCATTGATCCATTTCTATTAAAATTAATGTTTCCATTATTAAATGAGCTTGAACTAGTCGATCCGCCGTTTCTTCTTCTTAAAAAATTGCTCTTTTGTTGTCTGCTTCGAAAGTTTCTTCTTCTATTATTGTTCATTTTGTACTATTTAACTAATGTTGATATTAAGCATCTTATATTATCTTTATAATCTTTAATATTTTGCTCTATTCTAAAATTGTTTAACTTTAATTCTTCTGAAACTATTTTGCTCTGCCGATTTCCAATTTCAATAGCGAGCTTACCATTAATCTTTAAGATTCTTTTTGCTTTGTAAATAACTTTTTTAATTACGTCAAGCCCATCATTTCCTCCATTCAAGGCAATTAGAGGTTCATATTTCTTTATATCATCATCTAGATTTTTAATATTTTTTTTATCTATATAAGGAGGATTTGAGACAATTAAGTCAAATTTATAATTATAAAGATTAATTATAGATTTATTATAAAACTTAATTTTGTTCTCTAATTTATAAAACGACGCATTTTTTTTAGCTATTTTAAGTGCACTACTTGACACGTCTATACCTACTCCTGTGGAATTATAAAGTTCGCTTAGCAAACTAATTATAATACAACCAGAGCCTGTTCCCACGTCTAACAAAGAAATTTTTTTACTTTTATAAATTTTTATTAAATTTTCGACTAAAAGCTCTGTCTCTGGCCTAGGAATTAAAGTATTTTTATTAACCTTAAATTTCTTGCTCCAAAACTCTTTTTCATTAATGATATAAGCAATAGGCTCGTTATGTATCCTCCTTTGAATAAAATTATTAAATTCAACAACTTCTGTGTTTTTTATATTTTGATTTAGTCTTATTAGGATTTGTTCTCTGCTTTTATTTAAGACTTTTGAGAGTAATATTTCAGAGTCAAGCCTGTGTGTTTTGATTTTTTGTTTTTGAAGTTTATAGGATCCTGAATTAAGAAGTTCTAAAGCGTTCATATCATATAGTTTCAAGTTTTAAATTTTGCTCTTTAAGTCTGAGCTGTTCATTCATTTCCTCATGAATTTCTCCGCTTAAAAACTCTTCTAGCTTATGAAGTGTCAAGTTAATTCTATGATCTGTTACTCTGCCTTGAGGAAAATTGTAAGTCCTAATTCTCTCTGATCTATCGCCAGTGCCTATTTGATCTCTTCGATTGCTGGATCTTTCTTGATCTCTTTTTCTTTTTTCTGCCTCATAAACTCTTGATCTTAAAATTTTTAAAGCTTTTGCTTTGTTCTTATGTTGAGACTTTTCATCTTGTTGACTGACTACTACACCGCTCGGAATATGTGTAATCCTAACAGCGCTATCAGTGGTATTGACAGATTGACCTCCTGGTCCTCCCGCTCTAAAAACATCTATTCTCAAATCTGTATCTTTGATTTGAATATCAACTTCTTCCGCCTCTGGAAGAACAGCTACAGTAGCAGCCGATGTGTGAACTCTTCCTTGAGTTTCAGTTTTTGGTATTCGTTGAACGCGGTGGACACCTGATTCATATTTGAGATAGGAATAAATGTCATTTCCATTTACCAAAAAAATAACTTCTTTGTATCCGCCTGCTTCACTTTTTGAGATATTAATTATTTCTATTTGCCATTTTTTTTTCGAACAAACTTTTTCATACATTCTAAATAGGTCGGCACAAAAAAGTGAGGCTTCTAAGCCGCCGGTTCCTGCTCTTATTTCTACTATTGCATTTTTATCATCATCTTCATCTTTAGGTAAAAGAAAAATTTTTAATCTATTTTCAAATAAATTTTTTTTGTTTTCCATTTCACCTAAATCTTTTTTTGCCATTTCAATCATTTCAATATCATTATTTTTATCATTTAAAATTTGCTCTAACCCTCTCTTTTCATTTTCAAAATTTAAATATTCTTTTGCAGTTGAAATTATACTTTCAAGATTAGAGTATTCTTTTGATTTTTTTGCAAACAATTTTGGTTCAATTTTCCCTGAAGAAAGCTCTTTTTCTAAATCACTATGCTTTAAAATTATTTCTTTTACTTTTTGTAAGGGTATCATCAGTCTAATTCTTTAGCTTTATCTTCTACAAGCTGAACGACTTTATTAATTATTTCTGAATTAGCTACTTTAGTATGAGGCAATCCCGAAAGATACAATAAATTATTGTCTTTTCCGCCACCAGTCAAACCAATTTCAGTTTGTGAAGCTTCACCAGGGCCATTTACTACGCAACCAATTATAGAGAGATTTATTGGTTTTTTTATATGAGAAAGTTTTTTTTCTAATTTTTTTACTGTTTCAATGACAGGAAATGCCTGACGTGCACATGAAGGGCAAGAAATAATATTCACTCCTCTTGAACGAATTCCTAATGATTTAAGAATTTCATAACCAGCCTTAATTTCATCTATAGGATCAGATGAAAGTGAAACTCTTATTGTATCACCTATACCTTCCATTAAAAGTTGACCAATTCCAATTGATGATTTTATACTTCCACTAAACAAACCTCCTGCCTCTGTTACTCCTAAATGTAGAGGGTAATCACATTCATTAGACAATTTTTGATATGCTTTAACAGTTAAGAAAATATCTGATGATTTGACACTTATTTTTAAATTAAAAAAGTCATTGTCTTCTAATAATTTTATATTATTTTTTGCGCTTTCAACTAAAGCTTCAGGACAAGGTTCTTTATATTTTTCCAGTAAGGTTTTTTCTAGTGAACCAGCATTAACACCAATTCTAATTGAACAGTTGTTATCTTTTGCTGCTTTGACTACCTCCAAAACTCTTTCTTTAGAACCTATGTTACCGGGGTTTATTCTTAAACAGCTTGCTCCCATTTGCGCAGCTTCAATGGCTCTTTTATAATGAAAATGTATATCAGCTACAATTGGAGCCTCTACATTTTTGACTATTTCCTTTAAAGATTTTGTGGAATTTTCATCAGGGCAAGATACTCGCACAATATCTGCCCCGGCCTCCTCTAATTGTTTAATTTGGCCAATAGTACTTTTAACATCTGTAGTAAGAGTATTTGTCATTGATTGGACTGAAATTTTTGAGTCTCCTCCAACAGATACCTTACCAACTTTAATTTTTTTAGTATTCTTTCTTTTAATAATTCTATGAGGTCTAATTTGCATCAATCTAATTCAAAAATTGTATGTAATTTTTTTACAGCATTTAATGTATTTTCCTCATCAATTATAACAGATAATTTTATTTCTGAGGTAGATATAGCTAAAATATTTATCTTATCATCAGCTAAAGCTTTAAACATTTTATATGTAACTCCCGGCGTCGAAACCATTCCAGCACCAACTATAGAAACTTTAGCTACTTTATCATTGTGAGTGATATTTTTATATTTAATTTTTTGATTATTATTTAAGATATCTTTTGTCATTTTAAGATCATCTCTTTTAATTGTAAACGTAATATCTGTTGTTTTTTGATCAGAAGAAATATTTTGTATCACCATATCAACATTTATTTGTGCTTTGTTAAGGGGCTCAAATATATTTGCTGCTATTCCAGGTTTGTCTTCAACGCCGATTAAAGTGATCTTAGCATCATTTTTAGAATATGCTACACCAGTAACACTTTTGGAGTAATCAATATTTTCATGATCAAATATAGTCGTGCCTTTTCTGTCTGTAAATGTTGATCTCACCTGTAAAGGTATATTGTACATCATAGCAGTTTGAACTGCAGAAGATTGTATTACTTTTGCTCCAAGTGAAGAAAGTTCTAGCATTTCATCATATGATATTCGATCTATCTTTTTAGCTACTGGAATTTTATTTGGGTCAGATGAAAAAACTCCATCAACATCGGTATAAATTTCACATGAGTCTGCATTAAAAAGTTTAGCAAAAGCAACTGCGGAGGCATCAGATCCCCCACGACCAATTGTTGTAATTTCACCATTTTTTGAAATTCCTTGAAACCCTGGCACTACAGCAACACCCTCATTTATAAAGTTGTTTATTTTTGAAACATTCATATTTACTATTCTTGAATTAGTATGATCACCCTCTGTCAATATTGGTATTTGCCAATTTAACCATGATTGTGCATTGATATTTATTTTTTTAAGAGCGCCTGCAAGTAAAGCACAAGTTATTTGTTCACCTGTAGATAGTAGAACATCAAGTTCTCTTTTGCTAAAATCATTTGCAATAGATTTGGATAATTGAATAAGATCATTCGTCTGACCTGCCATAGCCGAGACTACTACGATAATTTTATTACCTGCGTCATAATCCCTTTTAATTATTTTTGCCACATGTTGAATCCTTTCTATGGTGCCAACAGACGTTCCGCCAAACTTAAGTACTTTTTTCATCATTTTTGATTTTAATATATATTTTAAAGAATATAATATAACTTGTTTTTATAATTAATGACATGACTACTATAAATAAAGCAGAAATTCAAAAGTTTTCAGATTTAGCTGAAGAATGGTGGGATGTTAAA
This sequence comes from uncultured Pelagibacteraceae bacterium, assembly GCA_902624495.1. Lineage (GTDB taxonomy): Bacteria > Pseudomonadota > Alphaproteobacteria > Pelagibacterales > Pelagibacteraceae > Pelagilacustribacter. Next base: position 12,592 of record CACNYH010000005.1, read on the forward strand.
GGTAAATTTAAACCCCTACACATGTTCAATCCAATTAGGATTGAATATATAGTAGAAAATATAAAACTACATTTTAATATCAACAATAATAAAAATAATTTTCTCAAAAATTTAAATATACTAGATATTGGATGTGGAGGGGGTTTAATAAGTGAACCTATGTCAAGATTAGGTGCAACAGTAACGGGGATAGATGCATCCGAAAAAAATATTAAAGTAGCGCAGCATCATGCAAAAAAAAATAATTTGAATATTCGTTATCTTAACAAATCTCCAGAACAATTAAATGAGTCTGAAAAATTTGATATTATCTTAAATCTTGAAATTATCGAGCACGTAGAAAACGTAAACTTATATATAGAGTCATGCTATAAATTGCTCAAAAAAAATGGCATTATGTTTACAGCTACACTTAATAGGACCTTTACATCTTATGTAAAAGCCATAATAGGTGCAGAATATATATTAAGGTGGCTGCCAGTAGGAACTCATGATTGGAATAAATTTATTAAACCTGAAGAATTAGAAAAAGTTTTAAAAGAAAAAAAATTTAAAACAATTGATATTAAAGGTTTAGAATTCAACCCAATTTTAAGTAAATGGAAAAAGTCGGATAATCTTTCTGTAAATTATATCTTCTGTAGTTCAAAAATTTAATTGTCTTTATCTAGCCAGGGTATACTAAGTAAATCTATACCTTCGTCCTTTAGTTCTCTTCTCTCTTCAGGCGAAGTGATACCATAAATTGTCTTCTTATTATTTTTATCGTAAAAAATTTCTCTTACTTTCTTACTAAAATCTTCACCAACATATTCGAAGTTTTTTTCAATAAAACTTCTTAATTTTATAAGTTTCTTTCTCTTTTTTTGCAAAACGTCGCTATTAATTTCAAATTTGTTTGGGTTGTTATTTTTTGAAATTGCAATCATAGGAGACATGATAGATTTCTTAATTATTTTTGAGTTGCAGTAAATACATTCCAATAATTTTTTAGTATTTAATCTCTCGAACTCTTTTGAGTCAGAAAACCAACTTTCAAACTCATGGTTATTGTTGCATTTTAAATTATACTTAATCATATTTAATTTCTGTAATCAGCGTTAATATCAATATAATCATGAGTAAAATCACATGTAAAACATTTAAAAGCGTCATTACCTAATTTTAAATTTACCTCGATTTCCACTGAGTCCCACTTCATGTACTCTTTTAATTTCTCCTCGTCATAATTTTCAGACATTCTGCCATTTTCAGCCACTGTAATATTTCCAATTTTTAATTTTAGTTTTTTGATATCAACGATTTCTCCAGATTTACCAATACCCATGATAATTCTTCCCCAATTAGGATCTTCTCCTGCAACAGCAGTTTTTACTAATGGTGAATTAGCTATTGAAAAAGCTATTTTTTTTGCACTACCAAGGGACTTGGCGTTAATTACGCTTATTATTAAAAATTTTTTTGCACCTTCTCCATCGACTACAATTTGCTTAGCAAGGTTAAGACATAATTTTTTAAGAGCTAATTCAAATTTTTGAATTACTTTATCGTTTAGTGATAAATTGTCCCCAATTTTAAGCATTCTAGTTGAAAAAATTGAAACCATATCATTAGTTGATTGATCACTATCAACAGTAATTGCATTAAAAGAATTTGAAGTAGCTCTTTTTAAAAGTGTTTTCAATAAATTTGAATTGATGTCTGCATTAGTGAAAATAAAAGATAACATTGTAGCTAAATTAGGAGCTATCATTCCAGAACCTTTGGCAACTCCGCAAATTCTAATTAACTCGTCACCTACAATTATTTCTTCATAAGCTACTTTAGGTTTTGTGTCTGTCGTCATAATGGCTGAAGCTATTTTTAACCAGTACATTTTATTTTGATCGCTTCTTAATTTTTCTACTAGTTCAGGTAACCTGTCTTTTATCTTATCAACTGGGAATTCCTCCCCTATGACTCCAGTGGAGGCAAAAATTAAATCCTTTATTTTAACTGTCTCGGTGGTTCCCTTCTTTGACTTAGATTCTTTAATTGTTAGTACTCTTGATAAATTTTTTGCTAAAATATCAATGCTCTCTTTACCTTGCTTGCCAGTAAAAGTATTGGCATTTTTTGTGTTTACAAGTAAGCCTTTAATGACTTTTTTATGTGAATTGCTATTCCAAGGAATAAATTCAGAAGTTATGCTGTTAGTTGTATAAAGAGTAGCATAGTTTGCTCCTTTACTAAAATAAAACAAAGCGACGTCGTCTCTTCCGTCGTTATATAAATCAGCAGAAATAGAGGACATTTCTAAACCTTCAATTTTCTTCAAATTTTGAAACTCTCCCATTCTAGATAGTTTAGACTTATCATTTAGAAAATTTTTGATGTTTATTGTCATAATTGCTATTTAATTTAAGTTATAAATACATATATAGAGATATAATGAATTTATTTACAAGAACTTTTAGTAAGATATTTAAAAGCTCTAATCAACAAGAATTAGATAGAATCCAAAATTTAATTTTGGCCATAAATAATAAAGAAAATGAGATTAAATCTTTAACGGAAAGTCAAATAAAAGAAAAAACTGCTTATTTTAAAAAAAATGTTCAAAATGGTTCGATTAAATTGGATGATATAATTCCAGAAAGTTTTGCTCTAGTTAGGGAAGCCGCAAAAAGAACTCTCGGAGAAAGGCATTACGATGTTCAATTGGCAGGAGGATTAATTCTTCATCAAGGTAAAATTGCTGAAATGAAAACTGGAGAGGGAAAGACATTAGTTTCAACTTTGCCAGCATATTTAAATTCACTTTCAGGAAAAGGAGTTCATATTGTTACTGTAAATGATTATTTGGCTCAAAGAGACTCGGTATGGATGGGTAAAGTATTCAATTATTTAGGAGTATCAACTGGATGTATCATAAATAATCTTGATGACGCTGAAAGAAAAAAAAATTATTCGTATGATGTTACTTACGCAACTAATAATGAACTTGGGTTTGACTATCTAAGAGATAATATGAAATATGAAATTGGTGAAATGGTTCAAAGAGGTCATAACTTTTGCATAGTAGATGAAGTTGATAGTATATTAATAGATGAGTCTAGAACACCTTTGATTATCTCTGGTAAATTAGAGGACAAAACAACACTTTATTTAACTGCCAATGAATTTATTAAAAAATTACAAAAAATAGATTACGAATTAGATGAAAAAAATAAAAATGTTATTCTTACTGATGCCGGAGTAGACAAAGTAGAAAAACTTGCTTTACAAAAAAATGTGTTAAAGAATGGAAACTTTTATGATCCAGCTAATTTAGAACTAGTACATCACACCAATCAAGCACTTAAGGCAAATTTAATTTTCAAAAAAGATGTAGATTATATTGTGAAAGATGGCAAAGTTCAAATAATTGATGAATTCACTGGAAGAGTGTTGGGTGGAAGAAGATTTTCAGATGGTTTGCATCAGGCAATTGAAGCAAAAGAAAATGTCGATATAGAGGGAGAGAACCAAACACTCGCATCAATAACTTATCAAAATTACTTTAGACTTTACAGTCAATTATCGGGTATGACGGGAACTGCAATGACAGAGTCTGAGGAATTTTTTGATATATACAAGTTGAACGTAGTTTCAATTCCTACCAACAAAAAGATGATGAGAAAAGACTTTAATGACCAGATTTTTAGAACAGAAGGGGAGAAATATAATGCAATAACAAAAAAAATAATTGAATGTAACTCTAAGGGTCAACCGGTATTGGTAGGTACAACTAGTATTGAAAAGTCAGAAAAAATTTCTGATTTTCTTAATCAAAAAAAAATTAAACACAACGTCCTAAATGCTAAACATCATGAAAAGGAGGCTAAAATCATTGCCGAGGCTGGTAAAATTGGGACTGTTACTATAGCAACAAATATGGCTGGAAGAGGTACGGATATAAAACTAGGAGGAAACAAAGATTACTCTGAGGATGGAAAAGTTAATAACTTAAGAGAATTTGAAGAAAACGAATTAAAAGTAAAAGAATTAGGTGGACTTTGCATCATAGGCACAGAAAGACATGAGAGTAGACGAATTGATAACCAGTTGAGAGGTAGATCCGGAAGACAAGGAGACCCTGGATCAACAATTTTTTTTATAAGTTTACAAGATGAATTGATGAGAATTTTTGGAGGTGATTCTATAGATGGGATGCTTAAAAAGCTTGGATTGAAAGAAAATGAATCAATTGATCATCCTTGGATAAATAAAGCGATGGAAAGAGCTCAAAAAAAAGTTGAGACTAGAAATTTTGATATCAGAAAAACTTTAATCAAATTCGATGATGTAATGAATGACCAAAGACAAGTAATATTTTCACAAAGATTAAAAATTTTAAAAGAAAAAAATATTACTAACATTTTAAATGACTTTTTTGAGGATATACTTAATGAACTTAAAGTTTCAGTAAATAATTATAAGAAATCGAATGATGAAAAGTATTTAACTGAAATTAAGAATTTTACTGGAAATTCAATTAATGATGAAAAATTAATCAGTCTTTCATCCAAAGATGAAAAAAGCTTTGTCAAAGAAATGCGATATCTACTTGAGGAAAAAAGAAAATCTAGAATAAATATTTTAGGTCAAGATCAGAATGAATCTTTAGAAAAAAAAATTTTTCTACAAGTTATAGATTTTTCTTGGAGATCACATCTTCAATATCTAGAGCAGTTGAGACAAGTGATAGGGCTTAGACAGTATGGTCAGAAAGACCCTCTATCTGAATTTAAAAAAGAAGCGTTTATTCTTTTTGAAAGTTTATTAGCAAAGATAAAAAGTGATTTAATTAAACTTCTTCTGAATTTAAACGTAGTTATTACTTCAGATGAAAGTAGCAAAACTAAAAAAGAAAATATAGATAGAAATAATGAAGAATTTAAAAAAGTAGGAAGAAATGAAAAATGCCCCTGTGGTTCAGGTAAAAAATATAAGTTATGTCATGGAAATGTATAAATTAAATTTTCTTAAAGGCTTCAAGAGCTTTAATTCTTGCTTTTTCATGAATAACAATTGGAGATGGATAATCTGAACCTAATTTTAATATTTTTTCATCTTTCAATTCCCAAGGTTTGTGAATAAATTTTTTTGGTACATTTTTCAATTCTTTTACCCATTTTTTGACATATTCACCTTCTTTATCAAATTTTTCACCCTGCAAGATCGGGTTAAAAATTCTAAAATAAGGTGCCGCGTCTGCTCCTGATCCCGCCACCCATTGCCAACCTGAAACATTATTTGCTTTGCTATAATCTAACAAACAATTTTTAAAATGTTTTTCACCTTCAATCCAATTAATAAGTAAATGTTTTACAAGAAAAGATCCTACTATCATTCTCACCCTGTTATGCATCCATCCAGTAAAGTAAAGTTCTCTCATTCCTGCATCGACTATTGGAAACCCAGTTAATCCTTTTTTCCATGCAGTTAAAAATTTATGATTTTTTTCCCAAGGAAATTTGTCAAATTTTTTTGAGTAGTTGCCCTTAATCATATGAGGAAAAAAATTTATTAAAGAGTGGTTAAATTCTCTCCATCCTATTTCAGTTAAATATTTGTTAATATTTTTTTTTTTAATTTTAGCGCATTCCTGCCATATTGTCTCGACGTGTATTTGGCCGTGCTTTATATAGGGTGACAATTTGGATGTACCAATCAAATTGGGAAAATTTCTTGCCTCAGAATAATTTTCAATTCTTTCTTTTATAAAATTTTTTAGTTCTTTTAATGCTTTTTCTTCACTTGGCTCCCAATATTTCTCGAATTTTTTAAACCATTTTTTTTTGGGGTAAATTTCTTTCTCGTGCATAGTATTTTCAAAAAAAGAAGTTCTTTTCTTACATTTAGAAATTTTTTTTTCTTGTTGTGGAATTTTTTCTATGTAAAATTTTTCTGCAGTTCTCCAGTATGGCGTAAAAACCTTGAATGGGGTTCCATCTCCTTTTTTGACCTCATTTATTTCATTCAGTAAGTTGCCTTTCATAATATTAAACTTTATTCCATTACTTTTAAAATTTTCAGATAAATACTTATCAAATTTCAAATAATCAGGCTCATATGTTTTATTCCAATAAATTGAAAAATTCTTTCTTTTGAAAAGTCTTTCAAAAAATGATTTATAGCTATCAACTTTAACGATTTCTAAGTTGATATTGTAAGTATGTAGCTGTTTTTTAAATTCCTCTAAAGATTTTCCTACCCACCATTTTTGCGACTCTTGGTTCTCAAATTTTTTTTTTTTATATAAATAAAAAACTACTACTTGATTATGTTTTTGTGTTGCTTCTGTCAGGGCAGAATTTTTTTTTAGTCTAAAATCGTCTTTTAACCAAAATAATCCGATATTTTTAACCATGTTAGGTTTTAGCAAATTTAAACATAAATATCGATGTGTATAAATTGCAGGGTGGTGGCCTTGGTAAGAATCGCACTTACGACACATACCTTTTCAGGGTACTGCTCTACTACTGAGCTACAAGGCCTAAAATCTAAAAGTTATTCTACCTTTAGTTAAATCATATGGCGTCATCTCAACCATTACATTATCTCCTGCTAAAACTCTTATTCTATTCTTTCTGAGTTTTCCAGCAGTGTGGGCTAAAATCTCATGATTATTTTCTAATTTTACTCTAAACATTGCATTAGGCAATAACTCTGTAACCTTACCTTTAAATTCTAAAGTTTCTTGCTTAGCCAATTATAATTCCTTTTTTAGTCTTATTTTCACAGATCTTGCGTGCCCTTCTAAATTTTCATGTTGTGATAAATTTATAACTGATGGCCCTAATCTTTCAATACCTGTTTTTGTTATTTTTATTAAAGAATGTCGCTTTAAAAAATCATTTACAGATAAACCTGATGAAAACTTTGCAGATCCTGAAGTAGGTAAAACATGATTAGGTCCAGCAATATAGTCCCCTATAGCTTCAGGAGAAAACTTACCAATAAATATGGAGCCAACATTTCTAATTTTTTTAATTAAATCTTTTGATTTTGAAAAATTTATTTCTAAATGCTCAGGGGCAATCAAATTAACAATTTCTGAAATTTTTTTGATACCACTCGCATATATTGCCAATCCATAATTTCTAATACTTTTGGATGCGATTTCTTTTTTAGGTAAATCTTTCAATTGAGATTTTAGACTTAATTTTACAGATTTAATTAAATTTTTGTTATTAGATATCAATATTGATTGCGCTAAAACATCATGCTCAGCTTGAGCTATTAAATCTGAAGCTATCCAATTAGCATTAGAATTCTTATCTGCAATTATACTTACCTCAGATGGACCGGCAACCATGTCTATACCAACTTCTCCAAAAACCTCTTTTTTTGCAGCAGCCACAAAAGCGTTACCAGGTCCGACGATTTTATCAACTTTTTTGAAAGTTTTTGTTCCGTAAGTAAATGCTGCAATCGAATGAGCTCCGCCAGTTTTATAGATTTCTTTAACTCCACATTTTTTTGCAGCATAAATTATTGCTGGATTTACCGCAGTTCCTAAAGCAGGAGTTGTTAGAAAAATGTTTTTAACTCCTGCGACCAAAGCTGGAATACAATTCATCAGTACGGTACTCGGGTAGCTTGCAGTACCACCTGGAACATAAACACCCACTCTTTCAATAGGTGAATATTTATAAGAAAGTTCATTTTTAAATTTGTCCTTATATTTAAAGGAGTAAAATTTTTGTTTAGTGTGAAAATATTTAATTCTTGTGAAAGCAATATCAATAGATTTTTTTAATTTCTTGTCGACTTTTTTTAAAATTTTCTTTATCTCCTCTTCTGAAAATTTAATCTTTGTTGTATTGGTTTTTAATTTTGAAAACTTCTTTTCGTATTTTAAAACAGATTTATCACCATATTTTTTGACGTCTAATAATAATTTTTTTACTATTTTAGATTGATTTTGTTGTTTTGATTTTCTAGCATTTAAAACTTTTTCAAGATTATTAAGTGCGTTTTTTTTATTTGCGTTAAAATATTTCATTATTAAATTGATTTGTGTTTTGGTATATTTTTAGTATCCCACGCTTTTCCTTGATCATCCAATGTAACCTCTATAACCTCAGCAATAATTTTTAAAATAGAATCTCCAGCAAAAACTATTTTCATTTCATAGTTATTATCAATCATCTGATTAGTTTCAATAGCAAGAAAGTCTAAGAATTTATCCCCTTTCGATTGATTGATATTTTTAGCATGAACTTTTATAACGTTTTCAAATTTGAGTATAGTTCTTATTCTCTTATTTTTCCTAAACACACCTTTTTCAACATCTTCCCACATAAATCTGTTTAATTGCATAAGGAAAATCTTATTTTTTTTTAAATTTGCTAAATCTGATACATTTACTATCGCATCTTGCAAATACGCAGAGACAACTCTGATATCTTCTTTTGTTTTGGCTAAAAGTTTTAAATTTTTTGCTTTCATTTTAGACTCTTTTCACTGCTGCTTTGCAATTTTTAAGTTTTTTTTCTAAATATTCATATCCTCTATCCAAGTGATAAATTCTATTAATAATTGTTCTGTTGTCTGCGATTAATCCAGCTAAAACTAAACTCACAGACGCTCTTAAATCGGTGGCCATTACCTCTGCCCCAGTCAATTTTGTTGGACCATAAATGTAAGCTGTTTTGTTTTTTATTTTAATTTTTGCTCCCATCCTTCTTAATTCTGGTACGTGCATGAATCTATTTTCAAATATATTCTCTTTAATAATTGATAGACCTTGAGCTTGAGTCATAAGAACCATTAATTGAGCTTGTAGGTCGGTTGGGAAACCTGGATAGGGCTTGGTCGATACAGAGGCTTTTTTAAGGTATTTTGATTTTTTTATAGAAATGAAATTATTTGCGTAAGTAATTTTTGCACCCATTTTCTTTAAAATACTAATTTCGTATTTCAAAATCTTTGGTACAATTTTTTTTATCGTAATTTTTTTTCCAATGAGCGCACCAGCTACTAAATATGTTCCTGCTTCTATTCTATCGAAAATTACTTTATGATTTATTTTATTTGTAGAAATCTCTTTTCCTTCAATGCTTATCTTTCTTCCAGAAATTTTAATTTTGCTTCCTAGTTTTTTCAAAAAGGAGATAAGGTCTAATATTTCTGGTTCAATTGCACAATTAGATAAAATAGTTTTTCCTTTAGCGCCATGTGCTGCGATCAATGCATTTTCTGTCGCTCCAACCGAAGTGGAAGGGAATTTTATATTTGCACCAAATAATCCTGTTTTTGCCTCAGCAATAATATAGCCGTCTTTAATTTTAATTTTTGCGCCTAATTTTTTTAATGCTAATAAGTGTAAATCTACTGGTCGTGTACCTATAGCACATCCACCTGGTAATGAAACTTTGGCTTTTTTGTATTTTGTTAAAAGAGGTCCTAATACTAAAATTCCAGCACGCATTGTTTTTACAAGTTTGTAAGGAGCAAGTGTATTAATGTTTCTATTATTATTTACGAGTTCAATAGTTTTTTTTTTAGTGCAAACTTTAATTTTAATTCCTATAAATTTTAATAAATTTGTCATAGTGAAAATATCTTTAACTAAAGGCACGTTTCTTAATTTGGTATTGTTGGCTAAAATTGAAGCTGCTAAAATCGGTAGAGTAGCATTTTTAGATCCAGAAATAGATATACTGCCGTTAAGATATTTCTTTCCTTTAATTAAAAGTTTTTGCATTAAAGTGTCTACACTTTAGGTAGAGTAACACCTTTTTGTTTCATATATTTACCTTTTCTCTTAGCATATGAAACTTCAGGTTTTTCATTTCCTTTTAGAAATACAAATTGTGCAACACCCTCGTTTGCATAAATTTTCGCAGGTAACGGTGTTGTATTTGAGAATTCTAATGTAACATGTCCCTCCCATCCTGGCTCCAAAGGTGTCACATTAACTATTATTCCGCACCTAGCATATGTAGATTTTCCTAAACAAATTACTAAAACGTTTTCAGGTATTTTAAAGTATTCCATTGTTCTAGCTAATGCAAAAGAATTTGGGGGAATAATACATTCTTTACCCTTTTTTGTAACAAAACTCTCTTTTTTAAAAACTTTTGGGTCTACAACGCCAGAGTTAACATTTGTAAATATTTTAAACTCATTTGAAACTCTTGCATCATATCCATATGAAGAAAGGCCAAAAGAGATTTTGCCTTTTCTTACTTGTTTGCTCACAAAAGGTTTGATCATCTCTTTTGTTTTAGCTGTTTTTTTTATCCATTTATCTGAAAGTACTGGCATACTTTTTTTTATTTAATAATTTAGTGTTTCTCCTTTTTTTTAAATTCTTTTGTAGTGCTGCCTCACGTTTTTTTAGTAATAAATCTTTCTTTGCAAAAGATTTCATTTATAAACTAATTTTTATCTGGATTAGTTAAATCTTCAAGAGTGATGGGCTTATTGATATCGTGCATAGTGTCTTGCTCAATCTCTTTTGGATTCACACTGGATCTTCTGGCTCGCCTTTGTTCAATTCGTGCTTTTCTTTTAGCCTCTTTCTTCATTGCTTTGGCGCCACGAGTTGATTTATAATCATAATGTATTCCCATAATAAGCGATCCTTCATTTATTTGAACTTACTTCTTGAGATACTTTTTTTCAAGTATCTTGATTGAAGCAGTTGGATAATTATAAACAAAATAGACAGAAATACGGCAACTATAACATCTTGAAAAGGTGTTGCTTGTGGAAATCCATAATTCCACAAAACTACAAGTGCCAACCAAGCTATCCAATTAATTTTTTTATACATCTATTTTACAACCGTGTTCATTGCAATTTTTTCCATCCTTAACATTGCAATAAAAGTCAATAGCCCTTAAAGAAGTCATCATATGATTTTTATAAATATTAAGATACCCATTTAAACTTTCTGATAATTTTTTAGCCTCTTCCATCATACCTAGTCTTACAAAATTTATAAGCATCACCGCATTTCCGTTTGGTATAGTGTTGTCGCCTACATCAACTGGATTAATAAAAACGTCATTATTTGTTTTTGGGTTTTTTTGGAAAATATTCTTATCAATCAAATAAAATTTATTAATCGCTTCTAATGATAATTTTTTGGATAAATCTTTGTATTTGAAATTCATAGTTTTATCATATAAGTCATTCAGACAATTTATCAAAAAAGCATAGTCTTCAATAAAAACAATTTCCTTTGAGTAACTGTGATAAATGATATCCTTAATATATTTTTTCTCTATTCTGATGAAAAATTCTTCGGCAATTTTCAGGTAATTTTTCTCTGGTAAAATTTCATTCGCGGCAACGAGAGCGCTTATCATTAAACAATTTAAATCTAATTGGGTTTTTTCATCAAAAAACGGTTTATTTCTTTTTGATCTAATTTCTAAAAGTTTTTTTAGGGAAGTTGCATTTGGCCTTGATTTTTCAACTAAAATAATTTTATTTTCCCAATTTCCTTTTGGATTTATTTCAAAAAACTTATCAATATCCTCTATATCTTTAATTTCATTATAGGAAAAAACATAATATTTTCCCTCCTCGCCGTCACTATCAGCATCGAATGCTGATCCTAAAAAGCCTTCATTGTTAGTAAAATTTTTAATTAGAAAACTAATTGTTTGATCCAATTTTTCCTTAAAATAATTATCTGGATTTAATTTACAATACTTAGATAATAAGAGTACAAATTGGGAATTATCATATAACATTTTTTCGAAATGTGGAACAATCCAGTCCTCATCAACTGTATACCGAGCAATACCTCCCTCTACATGGTCATAAATTCCCTTAGAACAAAGTTGTTTTATAATTAAGTTTATTGGTTCTAAATATTTTTTATTTCTAGATTTATTATAAAAATAAATAAGAGTTTCATATAAATTAAAGGTTGGAAATTTTGGTGCACCTTTATAACCTCCTTTTATTGTGTCTAAATGATTTAAGGAAATTTCTAAAATTGGTTCTAAATCTTGGGTAAGAACAGAATTTTTTTTTAAATCTAAATTTTTTATTATTAAATCTTTTTGATTAATTATATTTTCTCTTTGATCTTTATAGGCATCAGATACTTTCTGAAGAACTTCTTTAAATGAAGGCAATCCTTGCTTTGGCTCCTTTGGAAAATAAGTTCCTCCCATAAAAGGAACACCATTCTCATCTAAAAACATAGTAAGTGGCCAGCCGCCTCCTGTTTGGTTGAATAATTGATAAGAGCTTTGAAAAATAAAATCTAAATCTGGTCTTTCTTCTCTATCGACTTTAATATTTACAAACAATTCGTTCATTAATTTTGCAGTGTCTTTGTCCTCAAAACTTTCATGAGCCATAACGTGACACCAGTGACAACTAGCGTAGCCGATACTTAGTAAAATTGGTTTTTTATTTTGTTTAGCAAATTCTAAAGAATTTTTTGACCACGTTTGCCAATGAACAGGATTATCTTCATGTTGTTTAAGGTAAGGACTTAAATCTTCAGATAGATTATTTTTATTAATTTGTAGCATTAAAAAATTTCTTTTTTAAAATGAATGAAAAAATCATCAATGCTGAAAACATTAAAATAGGTTTATAAATCTCTGGGGTTAATATTAATTCAACCATGCTAAAATTTTCAGCTTGAGATATGTAAGAATTCAAACCAGCTCCAATTGTATTAATTATGAAAAAACCAGGGATAAACCCTAAAATACTAGCTAGAAAATAATTTAGTTTTTTCATCCCGAATAAAATTGGAATTAAATTTTGTAATCCAAATGGAACTCCAAGACCTCCTACAAACCTATAAATGAAAAAGTAAAAAAATTCATTTTTTTGGAATAATTGAACATATTTTTCAAACTTTTTTTCCAAAATAACTTTGACAATATCTCTAAAAAAGAAATTTCCAATTGAATAGAGTATTAAAGCTCCTATGGAAATTGAAAATACTGAGACTATAGTTCCAATTATTTGTCCAAACAATATTCCTGATATGATTAAAATAGGAGAACCAAAACCAAGTAATGCTACCCAAATTACTGCAAATATGAAAAAGTAAAAAATATTTATAAATACATTTGCGCTTATGAAAGTATCTAAATCTGACTGAAGTTCCTTATAGTATGTAAAATCATCTAGTCTATTAATTTCGATTACTGTGAAAATAAAATATAGGAAAAGAAACAATAATATTAAGTAAGAAACACCCAAAAATATTTTCAATTTTTTATCCATAATTTACCTGTACAATAGACAGCAATTAAAATATATACCTTAAAATATTTATGAAAAGAACTTATCAACCCAGCAATTTAGTAAGAAAAAGAAGACATGGTTTTAGAGCTAGAATGGCAACTAAGACTGGGAGACAACTTATAGCTCGTAGAAGAGCTAAAGGAAGAAAAACTCTATCAACTTAATATTAATGGTTAAGCTTGAAAGTTTAAAAAAGAGCAACCAATTCATAAAAGTCTTAAAGGAAAAAAAAATTCATACAGAATATTTTTCTATATTCGCCGCAAAGAATTTCTTTAAACCAAAGTATAAATCAAACATTCTTATAAGTTTTGTTATGAAAAAAAAAATTGGAAATGCAGTCAAAAGAAACAAAATAAGAAGAAAATTAAAAGCAAATGTTCAGAAATTATTAAAAAAAAAGGGTGCAATTAATAGGGATTACACTTATATAGTTTTTGGAAAGTCTAATGCTTATGCTCAAAAACAAGATGTGCTTTTGCAATTAATGGAGAAAAGTTTTAGTAAACTAAAAAAATAGATGACAAAAATTCTTATATTAATAATAAAGATCTATCAGTATTTCGTTTCACCATTATTGGGTAATAGATGCAGATTTTTTCCAACTTGCTCTGAATATTGTATAGAAGCACTTAAAACACATGGTTTATATGTAGGATTAAAATTAGGAGTAAAAAGAATTTTGAAATGTCATCCATTTAAAAAACTTGGTGGAGAAAAAGGCATAGACTTTGTTCCAGTATCTAATAATAAGGAGAGCAATAATGGATAATAAAAATGTATTTGTTGCAATAGCACTATCAATGTCTGTTTTGCTTTTCTGGGGTGCTTTTTTTGAAACTCCAAGAAAATCACCTGACCAACAAACAAATCAAAAAATAGAAAAGAAAACCGACCAGGGATCAATTACTCCAACTATAAGTCAGCCTCAAGTAGTTACAAAACTTACTAGAGAGGAGTCAATAAGTAAGAGTGAGAGAGTAACAATAGAAAATAATAGTATTATAGGATCAATAAATTTAAAAGGTGCTTTGATAGATGATATTTCATTTAAAAAACATAAACAAAAAGTTGAGGATGATAAAAATATAATTTTTTTAAATCCTTCTGATACTGAAAATGGTTTTTACATAGAAACTGGTTGGACAAGTATTGGAGATAAAATCAAAATACCTACCAAAGAAACAATTTGGACTGTTAAAGGTAATAATATTTTAAGCGATTCTTCCCCAGTAATTTTACAATGGAATAATAAAGAAGGTGTATTATTCGAAAAAAAAATTGAATTGGATGATAAATACTTATTTAAAATAACACAGCAAGTAAAAAATAATTCAAATTCACCTATTGATTTATTTCCGTATGCTCAGATGACTAGAAATAAAATCCCTGAGGATATTCAAAATTTTTATATTCAACATGAAGGTTTCATTGGCGTATTTGATGATGAATTAAAGGAAGACGACTATGACGACGTAGAGGAGAAAAAAATAGTCAGAGAGTCAAACGAAGGGTGGCTTGGTATTACAGATAAATATTGGATGACTGCTTTTGTACCAGAGGAAGGGAAAAATTTTAAATCAACATTTCTTTATGATAATGGATTTAAAGCGAATTATATTATTAATGAACCTGTTAATATTGGGAAATCATCGTCAGGTTCAAATCAACTTAGATTGTTTATAGCCGCTAAAGAGGTCGAGACAATTGATGGCTATGCTGCTAACCAAAATATAAACAAATTCGATTTAGTTATAGACTGGGGATGGTTTTATTTTTTCACAAAACCATTATTTTTTGTAATTGATTATTTATTTAAGATTTCTGGTAATTTCGGAACTGCCATTGTTTTATTAACAATCGCAATCAGGCTTATTTTCTTTCCACTGGCCAATTTTTCATTCAAATCAATGGCAAAAATGAAAGCCGTGCAACCTGAAATGATGAGACTTAAAGAACTTCATAAAGACGATAAAGTAAAATTTCAACAAGAGATGATGGCTTTGTATAGAAAAGAAAAAATTAATCCAGCATCGGGATGTTTACCAGTTTTAATACAAATTCCGTTCTTTTTTGCAATTTATAAAATGCTTTTTATATCTTTAGAAATGAGGCACCAGCCTTTTTTTGGTTGGATAAAAGATTTATCAGCGCAAGATCCAACTACTTTATTTAACTTTTTTGGTTTAATTCCATGGGATCCACCATCATTTATGATAATTGGAATATGGCCAATTTTGATGGGTGCATCTATGTGGGTTCAACAAAAATTAAATCCAGCACCAGCTGATCCAATACAGGCAAAAATTTTTGCTTTCTTTCCATTATTTTTAACAATTATACTTGCATCATTTCCATCAGGATTAGTTGTTTATTGGACAATAAATAATATTTTAACAATTGCTCAACAATATGTAATTGTAAAAAAAACGACAGTAAAAACTAATTAAATGTCAAAAAATATTTCTCTAAATGAGATAAAAGAATTTTGGCCTGAGAAAGCTCCTGACATAAATATTGTTCAAAAATACGTTAAGAAATATGAAAACGAAAAAATTGTAATTAAGTATGGTGGCAACGTACTTATAGATAGAAATGTATTTAACAACTTTATATCTGATATAAATGTTCTTAATAAATTGGGACTGTCAGTAATAGTGGTTCATGGAGGAGGTCCGAGAATTAAAAGAGAGTTAGATAAAAAAAAAATCCAATCAAAATTTATCAATGGCTTAAGGGTCACTGATAAAAATATAATTGACACTGTAGAAGAAGTTTTAATTGATTTTAACAAAGATATTGTGGGTTCTCTTAAAAAATTGGGTTCTGAGGCAGCTTCATTTCATACTAAAACTAATAACGTAATTGAGGTTGAGCCTGAAAGGGAGGAACTTGGATTTGTTGGGATACCTAATAAAATAAATGATAGTTTAATTCATAACGCGCTAAGTGCAAACAAAATTCCAATCATTGCCCCTTTAGGTTTAGGAAAGAACAGTCAAACGTATAACATCAATGGTGACACTGCAGCAAGTGCTATAGCGAAAAAACTTAAATCTAGAAGATTAATATTAATGACAAATGTTGAAGGAGTATATGATGATAAAAAAAAGTTAATATCAGAAATTAAACCTTTCGACTTAGAAAATCTAATTAAATGGAAAGTTGTTCAGGGTGGCATGATACCCAAAATTGAAAATTGTGTTGATGCTGTCCAAAACGGAGTTAGAGGAGTTGTAATTTTAGATGGAAGAAAACCTCACTCAGTTTTACATGAAATCTTTTCTGATAAAGGATCTGGAACATTAATAAGAGAATGAAAGACTTAACAAATATAAAATTTTGGTTATTTGATTTAGATAACACCCTTTACGATGGAGCTACTAAAGTTTTCGACCAAGTAGATAAGAAAATGTCAAAATTCATTTCTGATAAATTAAATGTTAGTCTTGAAGAAGCTAGAAAAATACAGAAGAACTATTTTCAAGAATATAATACAACTTTAAACGGCATGATAAAAAACCACAAAATTGATGCTGATGAGTTTTTAGAGTTTGTTCATGACGTTGATCTAAGTTTTTTAGACAAAGATAAAGATTTAGAGGATGAAATCAAAAGACTAGAGGGGAAAAAAATAATTTTTACTAATGGTTCTAAAGCTCATGCTCTCAATGTAACCAAAAGAATTGGAATAGATAAGCTTTTTGACGGAATATTTGATATTAGAGATTGCGAATTTATTCCAAAGCCTTCTAAAGAACCTTACAGAAAATTGGTAGAAAATTACAAAATTGAGCCACAATATTGTATATTCTTTGAAGATATTGCAAGGAATTTAAAACCAGCATACGAATTAGGAATGAAAACTGTTTGGATTAAAAACGATGAACCATGGGCAGCAAAATATTCAGACTCAAATTTTATCAATTATAAGACGGATAACTTGGCAAAATTTTTAAAGGAGATTAATGAATTACGATAAATTAGAAAAATTAGTAAACGAAAGTTTTGAAAAAAAAGAACAAGTGGGTCCTAAATCAGATAAAAAATTAGTAAAGGCTATAAATGAAACTATTGATTTAGTTGATAGTGGTAAAATTAGAGTAGCAAACAAAATAAATGGAAATTGGGTTGTAAATCAGTGGATTAAAAAGGCTATTTTGTTGAGCTTTAGAATAAATAAAATGGAGATGATGAAAGGTCCTTACACTACTTGGTACGACAAAGTACCTGGTAAAACAGTTAAATGGAAAGAGAAGGACTGGAAAAAAGCAGGATACCGTCATGTCCCTAATGGAGTTGTCAGAAAAGGAGCTTACATTGGTAAAAACGTAGTTTTGATGCCTAGCTTTGTAAATCTCGGAGCTTATGTTGATGAAGGCACAATGATTGACACTTGGGCATCCGTTGGTTCATGTGCTCAAGTTGGAAAAAATTGTCATATTTCTGGAGGAGCAGGTATTGGAGGAGTGCTTGAACCACTTCAGGCTGGTCCAGTAATTATTGAAGATAATTGTTTCATAGGAGCTCGATCAGAGATTGCTGAAGGTGTTTTAGTTGAGGAAGGTGCAGTATTATCAATGGGAGTTTACATAGGCGCATCTACAAAAATAGTAGATAGGAACTCTGGAGAAATACATTATGGTAAAGTTCCCGCATATTCAGTTGTGGTTCCTGGAAGCTTGCCTAATAAGGCTAACCCAGATGGACCTTCGTTGTACTGCGCAGTAATAGTCAAAAAAGTCGACGAAAAAACTAGAAGTAAAACTTCTATTAACGATTTACTTAGAGACTAATGACTATAATTAACGAGATACAATTATCTAAAGAATTAATAAGATTCCCAAGTGTTACTCCAAAAGATGCTGGTGCAATAAAATTTCTTAGCAAAAAACTAAAAAAATTAGGCTTCAATTGTAAAATTCTTGAGTTTAAAGATAAAGGAAGTGAACCGATAAAAAACCTTTACGCAAGAATTGGTAAAAAAGGACCAAACCTTTGCTACGCAGGACATACTGATGTAGTACCCCCTGGAAATATAAAAGATTGGACTATTGATCCTTTCAAACCTTTGGTTAAAAGAAATTACTTAATAGGTAGGGGCGCTAATGATATGAAAAGTTCCATAGCATGCTTTGTAGCAGCTGTAAGTAGGTTTTTACAAAAAAACCGAAAATTTAATGGATCAATAAGTTTTTTGATAACTGGTGATGAAGAGGGATATGCAATTAATGGTACAAAAAAAGTTGTAGAATACTTAAGAAAAAGAAGAGAGAAAATTGATTTTTGTATTGTTGGAGAACCTACAAATCCAAATAAACTTGGGGAAATGATCAAAATTGGAAGAAGAGGAAGTTTATCAGGAAATATAGAAATTTCTGGTACCCAAGGTCATATAGCCTATCCTCATCTCTCAAATAATCCTATAAATACTTTGGTTACTATATGCAAAAAACTTAAAGAAAAAAAACTTGATAGAGGTAATAAAAATTTCCAGCCATCTAACCTGGAATTCACGTCTATTAATGTTGACAATAAAGCTCATAATGTAATCCCAGCTAGGGCACGAGCTAAATTTAACATTAGATTTAACAATTTACACACAGCTAATTCCTTAAAGAAAAAAGTTAGTTCTATTGTTAAAAAGATCAGTAAAAGAAAAAAATGTAATTATAAAATTGATTATATGTCAAACGGAGAAGCCTTTTTAACAAAACCAGGAAAAACCATATTTATGGCAAAAAAAATTATTAAGAAAATAACAAAAATTAATCCGAAATTATCTACTACTGGAGGCACATCAGACGCAAGATTTATTAAGAAAATTTCTCCTTGTCTTGAATTTGGGCTTGTAAATAAAACTATGCATAGAATAGATGAGTGTGTCTCTTTATCTGATTTAAGAAAACTTACAAAAATATATAATGCTATTTTAGTAGAGTATTTCAAGTGAGATTATACAAAATTAAAAAATCAAAAATTGATAAAAATGGTCTTTACGCAAATTGCGATATAGAAAAAGGTACAAAAATAATAGAATATAAAGGTAAGATTATTTCAGTAAAAAAAAGTGCAGAGGACCCTAAATTTAATAATGATAAAGCAATTTACTTATTTAACATCAACAAACGTTTTGATCTTGATGGAGATTTTAGATTTAACACTGCAAGATTGATCAATCATTCATGCAGTCCTAACTGTGAAGTTTTGGGAGAGGGATTAAAAGTTTGGGTTTATGCTATTAAAGATATAAAAAAAGGTGATGAGTTGTCGTACGATTACGGGTTTAGTTTTGATGAAGATTTTAAAAATTATCCATGTAGATGTGGAGCAAAAAATTGTGCTAAATATATAATGAGACAAGGCTCAAGATGGAGAATAAAAAAATCTAAATTATATAAATCTCATAAGTGAAAAAAATATTATTTATTTCGGTAAGAGATCCTTTTTCAGAACGATACTCTGGAGATGTAATTAGATCGAAAAAATTTGTACAATACTTATTAAAAAAAAATTATGTCGAAGTTGTATGTTTAGGTTCAACAAACAAAATAACAACATCAAAAAGATTAACAATACGTTCATTTAAAAAAGACAGCCCACTCAAATATATATTCAATATTTTGATCTCATTAATTAAATTAAGGCCTTTACATTTTAGTTTTTTTTATTCAAAAAAAATAAAAGAATTTATTAACGATAACCATCAAAATTTTGATTTAATTTTTTGCCAGTCGATTAGATCTTTTCAATTTTTATCGAGCAAAATTTACCAAAAGATAATTTTAGATATGGGTGACTTATTTTCTAAAAATTATAATCAAACTTATAGACAATTGTCTTTTATAAATCCTCTTAAAATTATTTATTTTTTTGAAAGCATTTTAGTGAGAGATTATGAAAATTATTGTTTAAAAACAGCTGATATAACTCTATTATTTTCAAAGAGGGAAATACGTCTTTTAAATAATATTGAAAAAAATAAAATTATACAAATAAACTTTGGGGTCGATAAGATAAGAAATTTATTTAAGTATAATAAAAACAATTATAAAATTATTTTTATTGGTAATATTAAATATACCCCAAATAGACAAGCATGTTTAAATTTCATAAAAAAAATTTTTCCTAAATTAAAATTAAAATTTTCAAATATCGAATTTCATATTTTTGGCGAGATCAGAGATATAGACAAAAACTTTTTTATGCGTGCCGACGGTGTAAAGTGTTATGGTAAGATTAAAAATTTAGAACCGTATCTTTCAAAAGTAATTTGCGGTTTGGCTAATCTGAATATCTCCTCTGGTATACAAACAAAACTATTAACATACATGTCCTATGGTATTCCATCTGTTTCAAGTAAACAGGTGCTTAAAAACTTTGATAAAATTTCAGCTCATAAAATGGTCCATTACAATAGTGATTCTGATCTGGTAAATTTAATTATTAAATTCAAAGAAAGTAAATCTTTTAGTAATCAGTCTTCTAAGAGAAGTTTAAGTGCGATTAAAAACTTTAAATGGGAAAAGGTTTTAAAAATATTCGATAAAATAGTTTAGCTGATTTTAATTAAGAAGTTTTAGTACTTAACTGTTTTTAGATATAATCCACAAGCAGGTGCAGGGGGAGCACACAAACTTCTTTTTTTTGATTTAAATATCTTTTTAAATTCTTGTAAATTCCATCTTTTTCTAGCTAAATAACTTAGGCTGCCAACCATCGATCTTACTTGGTTTTGTAAGAATGATTGTGACTTAAAAGTAATAAATATCTCATCTCCCATTTTTTTAACTTTTACAGAACTCATTTTTTTAATCGGAGATTTAGCAGAACATGAGGATGATCTGAAAGTTGAAAAGTCATGTCGACCAATTAAAATTTTTGCCCCAAGTCTTAAAAGTTTAACATCCAATTTTGATTTTATGTGCCAAGCCCTATTATGATCTAAAGATAAACCCCCTATTCTATTTACTATTTTATATTCATATACTCGTTCTTTGGCTGAGTATCTTGAATTAAAATTCAAATTTTTTTTTTTTATATCAGTTATAGATACGTTATATTTTTTTAAAAAAAAGTTTATTGAATTTAAAAACTTATTTTTCTCATCTATTTTCTTTATCGTAAAAAAATTAGCCGATTGAGCTTTTGCGTGGACTCCTTTATCTGTCCTTCCTGAACCAATTAATTTTATCTTGGTTTTTAATATTTTTTGAATTTTTTTTTCAATTGTTTCTTGGACTGAAATCCCGTTCTTTTGACGTTGCCATCCAACAAAATTTGAGCCATCATACTCTATCGTAATCAAATAATTATTCATTCATTAATTAATGTACCAACTTCCAATTTATTTCCATTAGTAAACTCTCGAACTCCCATTTTATTTTTACCTTCTTTTTTAAGTTCTAAAATCTGGATTGCATTTTTTTGACATGCAATAATAAATTTTTTGCTTAATATTTCACCAGGTCTACCTTGTTGACTAACCTCAACTGCTTTAAGAACTTTTATCCTAGAGCCTTTTAGAGTAAACCATGATCCTGGATTGGGATTAAGCGCATTAATCTTTGCAATCACTTTTTCTGCATTTTCTTTCCATGTTATTTTGCCTTCATTTTTTTCAATTTTTTTTGCGTAGGTAACTTTGGTTTCATCTTGATTGATAAAATTTGCTTTTTTGTTCTCAATTAAATTAATGGCCTCTAATATTTTAATTGCACCTAGTTTAGACATCTGGGCACTAAGACTCTCATAATTTGTTTCATTAGTAATAGGAATTTCTGATTTAATCAAAGTAGGACCTGAGTCAAGTTTTGGAACTATTTTCATAATTGAAATTCCTGAGGTTTTATCTAAATTCATAATTGCTCTTTGAATAGGAGCTGCGCCTCTCCATTTTGGTAATAGAGATGCATGTACGTTGAGAAATTCTACATCTTTTAAATCCAATATTTTTTTTGGTAAAATTTTCCCGTATGCTACTACTATAACTATTTCTGGTTTCAAAGATTTGATATGTTGATATTCTTCCTCATTTAAATCGGACGGACATCTTAATTTTAAATTTGAATGTTCAGCATATTGTTGAACAGGAGAAGAATAAATTTTTTGTCCTCGATTTTTTTTTTTTGGCGGCTGCGTGTAGACACTCAAGATCTCATGTTCAGAATTATGAATAGTTTTTAATATTGGTACAGCAAACTCTGGGGTGCCCATAAAAATTAATTTTAATGCCATTTTTACAAAACAATCTTATTTATTTCTTTTTTACTTTTTTTTAGTTTTTTAATAATCATATCTCTCTTCAGCTTTGAAAGATAATCGATAAATAAAACACCGTTGAGATGATCTATTTCATGTTGAACACACGTTGCTAAAAGCCCCTTAGTTTGTAATTTTTGCTTCTTGCCGTTGTAATCTATGTAATTTAAGTGGCATTCTGCAGGACGCTCAACCTCTGCAAAGTGTCCTGGTAAAGATAGACATCCCTCCTCATATGTTGAAGTTTGTTTTGATTTAAAAGTTATCTCCGGATTTATCAAAAAAATTGGATTTTTCTTCTCTTCGCCTTTTGAAATATCAATTACAACTACACGCTTTAATATCCCAATTTGTACTGCTGCTAAACCTATTCCAGGCGCTGAATACATTGTTTCTAACATATCGTCCATTAATTTTTTTAATTCATTATCAACTTTTTCTAAGGAATTGCTTTTTTTTCTTAAAATAGGATCTGGTTCAATAATAATTTTTCTTTTAGACATTTTAATTTATTTTATTAAACTCTTTTAGGTAATGCAGATATTAAAACTTTATTTCTAATTTTTGTAAGACTCATCTCATTTAAAAGGTTTGTAATAAAATAAATTGTTTCGGAATCTAACTGGTGCGGTTCATCTTCTCCAATTATCTCTACAATTTTAAGAGCTACAAATGCACTTTGTTTATCCTTTATCAGCTTTACTAAATTATCAGGCACATCATATTTTGAGGCAAGGTTATTATAATTAAAATTGTTAGGAATTTTAAAACCATCTTTAATTAACGAGCCT
>CACNYH010000006.1 GCA_902624495.1 uncultured Pelagibacteraceae bacterium
AAAGAACTTGGTGAAATTGATGAGGGAAAAGATGAACTTTCCTCTCTTTCAAAAGCGATATCTGAAGCAAAAATGCCTAAATTAGCAAAAGACAAATGTTTGTCCGAATTGAAAAAATTAAAATCTATGAGCCCTATGTCGGCAGAGGCAACCGTAGTAAGAAATTATCTAGATTGGATGACAGATTTACCTTGGTCAGCAAAATCAAAAATAAACACTGATTTGGTAAATGCTCAAAAAATTTTAGATGAAGATCATTATGGTCTCGAAAAAGTTAAAGAGAGGATAATTGAATTTTTAGCTGTTCAAAAGAGAATTAAAAAAATGAAAGGGCCAATATTATGTTTAGTAGGCCCTCCAGGAGTAGGGAAAACTTCGCTGGGTAAATCAATTGCTAAAGCAACAAATCGAAAATTTATAAGAATTTCTTTAGGAGGAATAAGAGATGAGGCAGAAATACGAGGTCATAGAAGAACTTATATAGGATCTTTGCCAGGCAAAATTATTCAAATGATGAAAAAAGCAGGTACTAATAACCCGCTTTTTCTTTTAGATGAAATCGATAAAGTTGGAAATGATTATAGGGGTGACCCGTCTTCAGCATTGTTAGAAGCACTAGATCCCGAACAGAATAAGGAGTTTAATGATCACTACCTAGAAGTGGATTATGATCTATCAGATGTAATGTTTGTGACTACAGCAAATACTCTAAATATATTACCACCACTTCTTGATAGAATGGAAGTAATCAGATTATCAGGATACACTGAAGATGAAAAAGTTAATATATCTCAAAAATATTTAATCCCAAATCAAAGTAAATATAATGGTTTAAAAAGTGATGAGTGGAAAATAGATGAAAATATTAATAGAAAAATCATTAGAAACTATACAAGAGAGGCAGGGGTAAGAAATCTTGAGAGAGAAATTTCTAAAATTGCAAGAAAGTTAGTAAAGAAAATAGATAATAAAGAAAAAGTAAATATACCAGTCGATGAAAAAGACCTAAAAGACTTACTCGGAGTTGAAAAATTTAAATATGGAGAGATAGAGGAGGAAAACAGAATAGGTGTTGTTACAGGTCTGGCATGGACAGAGGTTGGTGGAGAAATTTTAAAAATTGAGTCCGCAGTAATGCCAGGTAAAGGTAAAATGCAAATCACTGGAAAACTAGGCGACGTAATGCAAGAGTCGGTCAAAGCAGCTAAATCTTATATAAGATCAAAAAGTTTGGACTACGGAATAATTCCTCCAATTTTTGACAAAAAAGACTTTCATATTCATGTTCCAGAAGGAGCGACACCTAAGGATGGGCCATCAGCGGGAATCGGAATGGTAACTTCAATAGTTTCAGCAATAACCGAAATCCCAGTAAATAAAGATGTAGCTATGACAGGTGAAATAACTTTAAGAGGACTTGTTTTGCCAATTGGAGGTTTAAAAGAAAAATTACTAGCAGCACACAGAGCTGGAATTAAAAAAGTTTTGATTCCTCAAGAAAATAAAAAAGATTTGGCCGACGTTCCAAAAACTGTAGTAGAGTCAATGGAAATTATACCAGTTAAGAACGTAGACGAAGTTTTAAAAGTAGCTCTTACAAAATCTTTAAAAAGTGTTGAATGGGTAGAGGTAGATCAAATAGCAGACAAAAGCAAAGATAAGGAACTTAGCACCCATTAGTGACTCATTCGAGCCATTCTTGAAAGATCTTTTCGTTTTTGGAAATGTAATCAGGAAGAAGACTCAAATCTATCTTTTTTAAAGAAGATTTTCCACTCCATTTAAAATCTTTTTGATCAACTTTATAATCATAAATAATTCTTTTCTCATTTATAAATTTTTTAATATCATGTAGTTTAATACCACTTATCTCGAATTCGTAATGGTGAGCAAAATTTAATAATTTTTTTTCTAAATCTTCAGGTCTTTTTAGGCACGTGAAGTGCCACCCTCCATTTTTTGAAAATACCAAATTAGAATATTTTTTTTTTGAAAAAAATATATCTAACCTCCATTTAGGATATTTTTTTCCTTTAATATTTCTTAACCATTGGGGTGATAGTAGATTCTTATTTTTGATAGCTCTTGTTCCATACCAAGAAAAATTTTCGTAATGCAAATTAAATTTATAATAAAATATTTTTTGTTCGAAGAAAAGAATATTATTTTTAATCTTTGTAAAATCTAAATTATTAAGGTTTGGAATTTCATCCAAATCGCTTATCAAAATTATATCATCGTCTTTAGCTTCTACTAATCCTTTTTTAATACTTTCTCTTTGATGATAGTCTCTAGCCATACCGTTTAGAATAAGTTTTTCACCTCTTTTATTTTTACTTTCACCCTCAATGAGTTGTTTTATATTTTCAGGCTCTTCATCTACAGTGATGTAAATTATTTTGTCTTTAAACTTTTTGAATTTATTTATATCAAAATTAAATTTCTTTTTACTTCCATTATGAGTGTAATTAGCTTCAGTAATTACAAACTTATGTACAAATTTATCAAGGTAATTTAACCTTATATCTAACAGTAAATCCTCATCAAAATACATGAAGCAATCATATATATTCATGCTATTTGAGTTATAATAAATTATAATATAAGTAAATATTAATAAAACTTTCATGAAAAAAAAAATTATAATCACAGGCGGTATTGGGTATATTGGCACAGAGCTTTGCAAGCTTTATTCAGGATTGAGTTGGTATCATGAGATATTAGTAATAGACAATAGGTTTATTTCAGAGAGGGTTAATCAACTAAGAAACTGGAATATGAATTTTTTACAAGGTGATATTCTCGATAAAGAAATGGTTAATAAATATTTCAAAGATGCTGATGTTGTTCATCACTTGGCAGGAATTACTAATGTGCCTAGGACACATAGTGAGGCAGTTAAATCTAATGATGAAAAAATATTGAGCGTAGCAAAAGATGGGACACAAAACATATTAGATGCGATTAACGATAATTGTAAGATTATTTTTCCCTCTACTCACGTAGTTTATGAGGGGTTAGGCGAGGTTTCAAAAGACATAAAAGAGGAAGAAGAAACAAAACCAGTTTTAAGTTATTCTCAATCAAAAGCATTAAATGAAAAACAGATAAAAGAGTCAAAAAAGAATTATATTATTTTGAGACTTGGCTCTGTGTACGGTTATTCCAATGACACAATGCGTACAGATATAATGCCTAATCTTTTTTCTAAACTATCGTCACAAGATGGAACGCTAAAACTTTTTGCAGGGGGGCGACAGATAAAAAGTTTAGTACCTTTGATTGATGTTGCTAGATGTTTTAAATTTATGGAAGAAAATGAAAAGATTAATTCTGAACTATTTAATTTAACTAAAGAAACGTTAACTGTTAAAGAGGTTGCCCAAATTTGCAAAAAGCACAACCCAAAGGTAACACTCAAAGAAACAAATGACGAAGTTCCAAATTTAGGATTTTCTTTATCAAATCAAAAATTACTGAATACTGGATTTGAGTTTTTATATAATCTTGATAAAAATATTAAAGAGATGATAGAAAAATGGTCCAAACAAGAAATTACTAAAGATTTAGAACACGTAAGGGATGGAAAAAATATTTTCAAAGATAAAAGAGGGATTATAAGTAATCACGAGTTACCAGAACCTATAAATTTAATTGGACTTATTGAGTCAAAAAAAGGAACGATGAGAGCTAATCATTATCATCCACAGCAAGAGCAAAAATGTTTATTTACAAAAGGCCAAATTATAGAAGTTTTTCAAGATATAATAAATCCAAATGCTCCAAAAGTTACACAAGTGGTAAACGAAGGCCAACTTTCCATAATTAAACCTAATGTTGCTCATACAATGGTATTTTCAAAAGATACAACTTTTTTAAATCTTGTTAGGGGTGAAAGAGATCATGAAAATTATGGAATTACACATACGATAAAACATAATTTTGTAGATGAGAATGAAAAAAAACTTTTACTAGAAAATTATAAATTTGAATGTAGATCTTGTGGAAATGATAATTTAAAAAGAGTTGTCTCTTTAGGTTATCAACCCTTAGCTAATAATTTATTAAAAAAATTGAGTGACAAATGTGAATTATATCCTCTTGAGGTAAATTATTGTGAGATTTGCCATAACTGTCAATTATCTGTTGCCGTAGATCCAAAAAAAATGTTTGCAAATTATCTTTATACATCATCTACCTCAAAAGTTTTTAGAGATCATTTTATTAATGCAGCAAAAAAATATTGTAAAGATTTTAAACTAAGTAAAAAGAACTCATATATAATTGATATTGGAAGCAACGATGGTATAGCATTAAAACCATTTTTAGATATGGGTTATAAAAAGATACTCGGTATTGAACCTGCAAAAAACCTTGCAAAACTTGCTAATAAAAACAAAATAAAAACATTAAATTTTTTTCTTGAAAAGAAAAATTTAAAAAAGATAAAAAAAAATGCAAACTTGATTTTGGCATCAAATGTTTTTGCTCATTCTGATAAACTTAAAGAAATGACGGAATGTATGATGCATCTTTTATCCAAGAACGGCATTATAATTATCGAAGTTCAATATTTAATGAATACTTTAAAAGATCTCACCTTTGATAATATCTACCATGAGCATTACAATTATTGGTCATTAACTTCTTTAGTAAATTTCTTCAATCAATTTAACGCAAAAATTTTTAGATGTGAAAAAGTTGATACTCATGGTGGATCTTTAAGAGTTTATATAAGTAAAAATAATAAAACTAAAAGTGATAAAAGTGTTGTTCAAATACTCGAAGAGGAAGAAAAATACGGTATAAAAAATTATAAAACGTATAAAGATTTTGGTGAAAAGGTATATAAAATCAGAGAAAATGTAATTCAAAATATAAAAAAACTTAAAACTAAAAAAAAACAAATTATTGGCTATGGAGCTCCAGCGAAAGCAACGACAGCATTAAATTTTTTTGGAATTTCTAAAGAAATAGATTTTATTGTTGAGGACAATAATCTCAAGCACGGAAAATTTGTTCCAGGAGTAAAAATACCTATAAAATCTAAATCTAAAATCAAAAATAAAAATAATTATCTACTTGTTTTAGCTTGGAATTTTTTTAAAGATATTAAAAAAAATAACGATAATCTTTCAGAAAATTTTATTAATATTAAAGATTTAGAACTTAATAAATAATTAATAAGTCTTTAATAATTTCAAAAATATTTCTTATACTCTCAAAAAAATAATTTAAGTAATACTCTGAAACGGGAAGCTTTTCTATTATATATTCTTGCGCAAAATATAACATCCTAGCTAAAAAAATTGCTAAAAATATAAATAAAATTAAATAGTTATAAAATCCAAAAGAAACTTTCTCTTTACCTTTTTCTTTTTTACCAATATTTTTTACAGGCTGTGAGTCATTAATATTTATACCATGTTTTTTTGCTAAATATTCTGGTGAGTACAAACTGATTTCTCTTGATTTTTTTGGAATGGTTTTTTTTAACTTTTTCGGTTTTTGTATTTTTTGTTGAAACAGCTGAGGCCTGGAAGCTACTTTTTGTGGGCGAGAAATTGATTGAGGTTTTGTAGTTTCTAAAGGGAACTGTTTCCACTTATTTCCGCATGAGCCACATTGAACCATTCTACCAGATACAGTTATGGCATTATCTGGAACAACAAATTTTTTACCACATGAATTACAAGTTAAAATCATACAAATTCAATAATACTGCTATTTATATAAATTACACGAGAAATTAAATACTTTTTTACTTTATAAAGTTTTTATTGTATATCTCGATTTTATTTAATTAGGGCGGTTAGCTCAGTTGGTAGAGCATCTCGTTTACACCGAGAGGGTCATAGGTTCGAGTCCTTTACCGCCCACCATTAAATATGGGGGTGTAGCTCAGTTTGGTTAGAGCGCCTGCCTGTCACGCAGGAGGTCGCGGGTTCGAGTCCCGTCACTCCCGCCAACAGTTGATAATCGTTTTCATCTAAAAAGCTAAAAATCAACATTTATTCATCAAAAAAAATGCTTCCTTCTGTCCTGTACTCTTTAGGGATAAATGCTATAAATAAACGCTATTAATATAAGAATCCTTAAACTACGGTATTAAGGTAGATATTAATAAAACAAACATGATTTACAATTTTTTATCAGACTATTTATCAATTATAATATTTTTATTCATAGCTTTATTTTTAAGCATTGGTTTTATATTAGCAAATTATTTAGCCTCACCCTCCAATCCCGATCCTGAAAAATTATCTGCATATGAGTGTGGATTTGAAGCATTTGATGACTCGAGGATGGAATTTGATGTCCGATTTTATTTAGTGGCAATTTTATTCATAATTTTTGATCTTGAAATAGCATTTCTTTTTCCCTGGGCAATTTCGCTAGGAAGCTTAGGTGTGCTTGGTTTTTGGTCAATGATGATCTTTTTAGGAGTTCTTACTATTGGATTTATTTATGAGTGGAAAAAAGGAGCTTTGGAATGGGAATAAAATTTAGTTTAAATCCTGAAAAAGAAAAGAAAATTCCGGAAGAATTTAAGGATCTAGCAAAAGATTTTGCTGAAAAAGGTTTCATAACAACTTCATCTGAAAATTTAATTAATTGGGCTAGAACAGGCTCGTTACATTGGATGACTTTTGGTCTTGCTTGTTGTGCTGTTGAGATGATGCAAACTTCAATGCCAAGATATGATCTTGAAAGATTTGGTGCAGCTCCAAGAGCTTCACCAAGACAGTCGGATGTGATGATAGTAGCAGGTACATTGACAAACAAAATGGCTCCGGCTTTAAGAAAAGTCTACGATCAAATGCCAGAGCCAAGATATGTAGTTTCCATGGGTAGCTGCGCAAATGGTGGTGGTTATTATCATTACTCTTATTCGGTTGTCAGAGGTTGCGATAAAATTGTTCCAGTTGATATTTATATTCCAGGCTGCCCACCATCAGCCGAAGCTCTTTTATATGGAATTTTACAACTTCAAAAAAAAATTAGAAGAGAAGGAAACTTGCAAAGATAATATGATTGATAATCTAAAAAAATTAGAAACTTATTTGAACTCCGAACTTTCTATTAAAATTCGAAATTCATTAATTGAAAATAATGAGTTATTAATAGAAGTCGATCAAAAAGATTTAGTTCAAGTTATTCAATTTTTAAAATCTGATGACAAATGTAAATTCAGACAACTAGTTGATATTGCAGGTGTTGATTATCCCTCAGACGAAAATCGTTTTAAATTAGTATATTTATTTTTATCTCATGAAAATAATAACCGAATTAAACTTTCAATAAAATTCAAGGTAAATGAAATTATAAATTCAATAACAAAAATTTTTCCTTCAGCCAATTGGATGGAAAGAGAAGTTTTCGATATGTATGGTATTAAATTTAAAAATCATCCTGATTTGAGAAGAATATTAACTGATTATGGTTTTAAAGGACATCCTTTAAGAAAAGACTTTCCTCTAACCGGTTTTAATGAAGTTAGATATAGCGAAAAAGAAAAAAAAGTTATTTATGAACCTGTAAAGCTTGAACAGAATTATAGAAATTTCGATTTTGAGAGTCCTTGGGAGGGAACGAGTTATTTAAAAGAAATAACAAAAAAAGAAACAAATGGTAAAAAAAACTAAATCATTAAATTTAAACTTTGGACCTCAACACCCAGCTGCACATGGTGTTTTAAGGCTGATATTAGAGCTAGATGGTGAAGTTGTAGAAAAAGCTGATCCGCATATAGGATTATTACATAGAGGGACTGAAAAACTTATAGAGCAAAAAACATATACTCAAGCATTACCTTATTTCGATCGTTTAGATTATGTTGCTCCAATGAATCAAGAACATGCTTTTGCTTTAGCAGCTGAAAAACTACTTAAAATAGAAGTTCCAATAAGAGCAAAGTATATAAGAGTTATCTTTTGCGAAATTGGCAGAATTTTAAGTCATATATTGAACGTGACCACACAAGCTTTAGATGTTGGCGCATTAACACCATCTTTATGGGGTTTTGAAGAACGTGAAACCTTAATGACTTTTTATGAGCGAGCCTCAGGATCAAGATTACATGCTAATTATTTCAGAACTGGTGGAGTGCACCAAGATATTCCAATTAAATTAGTAGATGATATTGAAAAATTTTGTAAATCATTTCCAAAAATTATTGATGATCTTGAAGGTTTATTAACTGACAATCGTATTTTTAAACAACGGAATGTTGAAATTGGAGTGGTATCTAAACAGGAAGCTTTAGATCATAGTTTTTCTGGAGTAATGCTAAGAGGATCCGGAGTGCCTTGGGATTTAAGAAGATCCCAACCTTACGAAATATATAACGATTTAGATTTTAAAATTCCAATTGGAAAAAATGGAGACTGTTATGATCGTTACCTTTGTAGAATAGAGGAAATGAGAGAAAGTGTTAAAATTATCTTACAATGCATTGAAAGACTACCAAAAGGTCCAGTAAAATCTATAGATGGAAAAATATCTCCTCCAAATAGAGATGATTTGAAACAATCTATGGAAGCTTTAATCCATCATTTTAAATTATTCACAGAAGGATATAGGGTCCCAAAAGGAGATGTATACACAGCAGTTGAGGCTCCAAAAGGTGAATTTGGAGTTTATTTAATATCAGATGGTAGCAATAAACCTTATAGATGTAAAATAAGAGCACCAGGTTTCTCACATCTTCAAGCAATGGATTATTTAATTCGAGGCCACATGTTAGCTGATGTTCCAGCCGTATTAGGATCTCTTGATATTGTTTTCGGAGAGGTGGATAGATGAGTTTAAAAAAAGTGCACGATGAACAACCGAAAGAATTTAAATTTTCAAATGAAAATTTAAAAAAAGCTGAGGAGATCCTAAAAAAATATCCCGAAAAAAATAAAAAAAGTGCAGTGATGCCTTTTCTTTACTTAGCTCAAAGGCAAAATAACAACTGGATACCCTTAGCTGCTATGAAATATATAGCTAATTTTTTATCAATGCCATATATATCAGTTTATGAGGTAGCTACTTTCTATACAATGTATAATTTAGCACCTGTAGGGAAACATTTTATTCAAGTATGCACAACTACACCATGTTTAATACGTGGAGCAGATAAAATAGTTAAACTATGTAAAGAAAAAATTTCTTCTAAAGAAAATGAATTATCCAAATCAGGAAACTGTTCTTGGATGGAGGTAGAATGTTTGGGTGCATGTGTTAGTGCACCAATGATACAGATTAATGATGATTATTACGAAGATCTTGATGAAAAAAGTGCAAATGATATTTTAGATTCATTAATTAAAGATAAACCTTTAAAACCAGGTTCTTACAGAGGAAGAACAAATACATCTCCTGAAAAAAAACAGAACATTAACGGAGAAAATCATGCTTAAAAAAGAGGATAAAATCTTTAAAAATTTATATAATGAATTTGGTTGGGAAATCGAAAACTCTATCAAAAGAGATGACTGGAAAGATACTAAAAATATAATCTCAAAAGGAAGAGATTGGATAATTAGTGAGATTAAAGCATCCGAGCTGAGAGGAAGAGGTGGAGCTGGTTTTTCAACAGGTTTAAAATGGTCTTTTGCTCCCAAGGAAGTTGGTTCAAGACCACATTACTTAGTTATAAATGCTGATGAGTCTGAACCAGGCACTTGTAAAGATAGAGATATTTTGAGATTTGAACCCCAAAAATTAATTGAAGGATGTTTAATAGCTGGTTTTGCCGTAAATGCTCACGTTTGTTATATTTATATTAGAGGTGAATATTTTAATGAGGGTAAAAGATTACAAGTTGCAATTGATCAGGCCTACGAGAAAGGTTTCTTAGGAAAAAATGCATGTAGCTCTGGTTGGGATTTTGATATTCATATCCATTATGGAGCTGGGGCTTATATTTGCGGGGAAGAAACAGCGTTATTAGAAAGTATAGAAGGCAATAAAGGTCAACCAAGACTTAAACCTCCTTTTCCTGCTTTGGTAGGTTTATATGGTTGTCCCACAATAGTAAACAATGTTGAAACTATTGCTGTTGTACCAACAATTTTAAGAAGAGGGGGTAAGTGGTTTGCGTCAATAGGAAAACCAAAAAATACTGGAACAAAAATATTTTGTATATCTGGAAACGTTAACTCTCCTTGTAATGTAGAGGAGGAAATGGGCATACCTCTCAAAGAGTTGATAGAAAAGCATGCTGGAGGTGTAATTGGTGGCTGGGATAATCTTCAAGCAGTAATTCCTGGAGGCTCGTCAATGCCATTATTGTCGAAAAAAATTTGTGATACAATTACAATGGACTTTGACGCTTTAATAGAAAATAAAAGTGGTTTAGGAACAGCAGGGATAGTCGTAATTAATAAAGACCAAGATATAATTTCTTGTATGGCTAGGATTGCTAGATTTTACAAACACGAAAGCTGTGGTCAATGCACACCTTGTCGAGAAGGAGCAGGATGGATGTGGA
Organism: uncultured Pelagibacteraceae bacterium; assembly: GCA_902624495.1. Lineage (GTDB taxonomy): Bacteria > Pseudomonadota > Alphaproteobacteria > Pelagibacterales > Pelagibacteraceae > Pelagilacustribacter. Next base: position 10,481 of record CACNYH010000006.1, read on the forward strand.
GAATACTTGATAGAGTAGAAAAAAGAAAAGCAACTTTTAGTGATATTGATCTGTTATCTGATGTTACAAAACAAATAGAGGGTCATACAATTTGTGCATTTGGCGAAGGCTCTGCTTGGCCAGTTCAAGGTTTATTAAGACATTTTAGAAAAGAAATCGAAAGTAGATGCAGAGAGGAACCCTTGATTAAAAAGAAAACTAACAACCCTTATTTAGTTGACCAGCATCTTTTGGAGAACAAGAATGCCTAAAATTACTATTAATGGAAAAGAAATAGAATTTGAGAAAGGCATGACAGTTCTTCAAGCATGCGAGCTTGCTAATGTAGAAATTCCAAGATTTTGCTACCATGAAAAATTATCCATAGCCGGAAATTGCAGAATGTGTTTAGTTGAAATGGAAAAATCTGCAAAACCTATAGCATCATGTGCAATGCCAGCAGCCGAGGGCATGAATATTAAAACAAATACTCCTTTTGTTGAAAAAGCTAGAAAAGGTGTAATGGAATTTTTATTAGCTAATCATCCTTTGGATTGTCCGGTTTGCGACCAAGGTGGTGAATGTGATCTTCAAGATCAATCAATGTACTACGGAGTTGATAAATCAAGATTTGTAGAAAATAAAAGACAAGTCAAAGAAAAATACATGGGCCCACTAATAAAAACTCAAATGACGAGATGTATACATTGTACAAGGTGTGTGAGGTTTGCGACAGAAGTCGCAGGCGTTCCTGAAATAGGGGCAATAGGAAGAGGTGAGAATATGGAAATAACTACATATTTAGAAAAAGCCATGGAGTCAGAACTTTCTGCAAATGTTATAGATTTATGTCCAGTGGGAGCTCTTACTTCCAAACCGTACGCTTTTGAAGCTCGACCTTGGGAACTTAAAAAAACTGAAAGTGTAGACGTAATGGATGCAGTTGGCTCTAATATAAGAATTGATACTTATAATTGGGAAGTTAAAAGAATATTACCGAGACTTAACAATGATATTAACGAAGAATGGATTTCAGATAAAACAAGATATTCATGTGATGGCCTATTAAAACAAAGGCTAGATGTGCCTTACATAAAAAAAAATAACAAACTTCAAAAATCTAACTGGGATGAAGCAGTCTCAATTTTGGTTGAGAAAATTAAAACATTAAATCCAGATGAAATAGGCGGCCATATCGGTGATATGGTTAATTTAGAAAACGCCTTAAGCTTTAAAAAATTTTTCTCTGTTCTAAAAAGTAATAATTTGGAATTTAGAGAAAAAAATTTTTTTATAGATCCATCTGAAAAAAGCAACTATATATTTAATTCTTCAATAAAGGGTATAGAACAGTCTGATTTAATACTTCTAATTGGAACAAATCCCAGACATGAAGCAACAATGCTCAACGCAAGAATTCGAAAAGTTTTTGCCCAAAAAAAAGTCCCAATTTACTCAATAGGAAATCCAGGTGACCTTACATACGATTATACTATTATTGGAAATAAGACAGATGATATAAAGAAAATACTGAGCAACGAATCAAATTTTTCAAAAATATTATCTTCCTCAAAAAAACCTGTGATTATAATTGGAGAGTCGGCATTAGAATTAAAAAGTGGAAAATATTTAATTGAAGGTTTTAAAAATTTTTTAAAAAACAATAACTTTATAAATAAAGATTGGAATGCTTTTAACTTTTTACCTCAAAATGCTTCAACAGTTGGTTTAATAGATTTAAATATAATATCCAAAGAAGAAAACAAAAGAAATTTATTTTTTGAGAAATTAAAAAATAATCAATTTAAGTTATTATACCTTTTAGGGTCTGATAATTTAGATATAAAAAAAAATAATGAGTTTATTGTTTACCAAGGAAGTCACGGCGATAGAGGGGCTGAAATTGCGGATTTAATTCTTCCAAGTGCTGCTTTTACAGAACAGAACGGTCTTTATGAAAATCTTGAGGGAAGAGTACAAGAATGCAAAAAAGCTTCTTACCCTATAGGAGAAGCTTTAGAAGATTGGAAAATATTAAATTTAATATTGAAAGGTTTAGGAAAAAATGAAAATTTATTTAATTTCGAATTCTTAAGAAAAGAAGTTTTAAATTTAATTCCAAATTTTACAAAACTAAATGAATTACCAAACTTTAAAGAAAGCAGATTAATTAATACATCTCCCCACTTTGAAAGTGAGGATGTCAATATAAAAGAATTGGATTATTTTTTTACGAACGCTATTTCAAGAGCCTCAAAAACGATGAGTGAATGTAGACAGATCAAGTATAGTTCAAAAAAAACTGGCACAGATAATTTATGATAGAGTATTTACAAATTTTGGCGCAAGAGGTTTATAAAATAATTTTTTTACTTGTTCCAATTCTAGTTTCCGTAGCTATGATTGTTTGGTTAGATAGAAGAGTGTGGGGCTTAGTTCAAAAAAGAAGAGGACCCAATGTTGTTGGTCCCTTTGGACTTTTTCAAACTTTAGCTGATGCATTAAAGTATATCTTTAAAGAAATAATTATTCCTGCTAGTGCTAATAGAGTAGTTTTCATTCTTGCCCCAATCATAACTATGACATTGGCCTTGGTCGCTTGGGCAGTTATTCCTATGAGTGAAGATTTAGTTTTAGCAAATATAAATGTAGGAATTTTGTATTTGTTTGCAATTTCTTCTCTTGGAGTTTACGGCATTATCATGGGAGGATGGGCATCTAATTCAAAATACCCTTTCCTTGGAGCTATAAGATCTGCAGCGCAGATGGTTTCTTACGAGGTTTCGATAGGTATAATAATTATCAATGTTCTTTTATGTGTCGGGTCATTAAATTTAAACGATATAGTTATTGCACAAAAGGAATTATGGTATGTGATTCCGCTTTTTCCTATGTTTGTCATTTTTTTTATTTCTGCACTAGCAGAAACAAACAGACCTCCTTTTGATTTACCAGAAGCCGAAGCTGAGTTGGTGGCAGGCTATCAAACTGAATACTCAGGTATGATGTACGCAATGTTTTGGTTGGGAGAATACGCAAATATATTATTAATGTGCGCGATGGGTTCTATACTTTTTCTTGGAGGTTGGTTGCCTCTAATGGACATTTATCCACTTAATATAATTCCTGCCCCAATATGGATGATATTAAAAATTTTGTTTTTATTTTTATTATTTGCTCTGATCAAGGCAATTGTTCCAAGATATAGATATGATCAACTAATGAGATTGGGCTGGAAAATATTTTTACCGTTTTCACTAATTTACCTCGTGTTAACTGCGAGTTTTTTATTTTATTTTGACAAATTACCAAAGGTGAACATTTAATGAATTTTAGTAGGCTATTAAAAACTATATTTCTAGTTGAGTTTATATCTGGTCTCTACATGGCAGTAAAAGAATTGTTTAGAAAATCTAAAACAATTAATTACCCTTTTGAAAAAGGCCCAATCAGCCCTCGAATGAGAGGAGAACATGCTTTAAGAAGATATCCCAACGGAGAAGAGAGATGTATAGCTTGTAAATTATGTGAAGCTGTTTGCCCTGCTCAAGCTATTACCATTGAGTCTTCAGAGAGATCAGATGGAAGTAGGAAAACAACTCGTTACGATATTGATATGCTTAAGTGTATTTATTGTGGACTTTGTCAAGAATCTTGCCCAGTTGATGCAATAGTTCAAGGACCAAACTTTGAATTTGCTACTGAAACAAGAGAAGAGCTTTATTATAATAAAGAAAAACTTTTAGAAAATGGGGATAGATGGGAGTCTGTCTTGGCAAAAAATATCAAGCTGGATAAACCTTATAGATAGATGATAGTCCACTCAATTTTTTTTTATTTCTTCTCCGTAATTGCTATTTTTTCATCTTTAATGGTAATAACTTCAAGAAGTACCATTAACTCAGTTTTCTTCTTAATTTTAGATTTTATTTCAGTTGGGTGCCTATTTATTATGGTTGGAGCTGAATTTTTGGGAATGATATTATTAATTGTTTATGTAGGTGCAGTCGCAGTATTATTCTTATTTGTTGTAATGATGTTGAACGTTGCAGAACAAAAACAATCATGGTTTATTGGTAAAAAGTCAACTCATATCCCAACAGGCTTAATTGTGAGCGTATTAATTTTATTGGAATTATTAGTTGTAGTAGGAGGGTGGAAGTATAAAGAGGATTTAATGTCAAGTAGCACCTTACTTTTATCGGAAATTTCAAACACCCATCAATTAGGTCTAGTTATGTACACTGACTATATCTTATATTTTCAGTTGGCTGGAATAGTGCTTTTATTAGCGATGATCGGAGCTATTCTTTTAACTTTTCGAGAAAGAGTAGGCGTAAAAAAACAAAGTTATCTAAATCAAATTTCAAGGGATCCATCAAATGCAGTTGAATTAATTGAGGTCAAATCTAACCAAGGAGTTAAGGTAGATGACTGAAATTGGTTTAGGACATTATTTATCTTTAGGTGCAATAATTTTTTTCTTAGGGGTAATTGGAATTTTTTTAAATAGGAAAAATATTATAGTTATTTTGATGTCTATTGAGCTAATTTTGCTTGCGGTGAATATAAATTTAATATCTTTTTCAATTTTTTCTGGTGATATTTTAGGTCAAATTTTTACTATGCTTATTCTCACAGTTGCAGCAGCAGAGGCAGCGATAGGTCTGGCTATTATTGTAGTTTATTACAGGAACAGAGGTTCCATAAGAGTTGAAGATATTCACGGAATGAAAGGCTAAATGGAATACGCGATATTGTTTTTACCGTTAATTGGTTCTCTTATAGGCTATTTGGGCAGGTCCGCTACAAAATATTTTGCTGAAATCTCTACAAGTTTATTCGTTAGTATCTCAGCGGTGCTTTCTATTCTTGTCTTTTGGAATGGAATTCAGAACGATACTTATGGAAATTATAAAATTTTTGAATGGATAAGTTCCGGCGGGTTCACAGCAAACTGGTCAATTAAGATTGATCCATTAAGTTCGATAATGCTAGTAGTTGTTACTTTTGTATCAGCATTAGTGCATATTTATTCTATTGGATATATGAGTCATGATCCTCACAAACCAAGATTTATGTCTTATTTATCATTATTTACTTTTTCAATGTTAGCTTTAGTTGTATCAGATAATTTTTTACAACTTTTTTTTGGATGGGAGGGTGTTGGATTATGTTCTTATCTTTTAATTGGTTTTTGGTATAAAAAAGAGACTGCAAATAATGCGGCTATTAAAGCATTTATCGTAAACAGAATAGGAGATTTTGGTTTAGCAATTGCAATATTTTTAATCTTTTTCTTTTTTGGCACTATTAATTTTGAAGAAACCTTTCAGGCCACAAGTCAGTTTGCTGAAAAAAAAATAATTTTTTTTGGCTTTGAGGCAAATTTAATAACATTAATATGTGTTTTCCTTTTTATTGGAGCGATGGGAAAATCTGCTCAATTTTTACTTCATACTTGGCTACCTGATGCAATGGAGGGACCGACACCGGTTTCAGCCTTAATTCATGCAGCAACAATGGTAACTGCTGGTGTTTTTCTTGTAGTCAGATGTTCGCCGATATTCGAATATTCTCAATATGCTTTAAATCTGGTTACAGTTGTAGGAATGATAACTGCGATATTTGCTGCATCAGTTGCTCTTGTACAGAATGATATTAAAAAAATAGTTGCTTACTCAACCTGCAGCCAATTAGGGTATATGTTTTTTGCAGCAGGAGTTGGAGCTTACCATGTTGCGATGTTTCATTTATTTACACATGCTTTTTTTAAGGCATTATTGTTTTTAGGCGCTGGTTCAGTAATACACGCATTTAAAGATGAGCAGGATATTAGAAACATGGGCGGTGTAAGAAAAAAACTTCCATATACTTATACTTTTATGTTACTAGGAACTTTGGCGTTAACAGGGTTTCCTTTCTTGTCGGGCTTTTACTCAAAAGATGCAATTATTGAATTTGCATATCTTAAAAATTCTGCTTTAGGAAATTACGCAGCTACAATTGGTATCTTTACAGCTTTCTTAACTTCAATTTATTCGTGGAGGTTATTTTTCAAAGCATTTCATGGACCTTACAATAATAAAAAAATTCCTATACACGAAACTCACGAGTCACCTTTAGTAATGTTGATCCCTTTGGTATTTTTAGGTATCGGGGCGATATTTTCTGGCTATATTTTTAAAACCACTTTTATTGGTCATCACAGTAATGAGTTTTGGCAAGAGTCAATATTTTTTTTAAATGAAATAAAACATGAGACTATACCATTATGGTTTTTACTAATTACTCCGATCTTAGTTTTAATATCGATACCTATCTCTTTTTATTTATACATTTTAAAACCTAAAATTCTGGAGGATTTTAAAAATACAAATATGCCTTTATACAACTTTTTATTAAATAAGTGGTACGTAGATGAATTTTATGAAAAAGTTTTCGTAAATCCAGCGAAAAAAATAGGCTCATTTTTTTGGAAAAAAGGAGATGTGGGTATAATAGATAGGTTTGGACCTGATGGTATTTCAAAATTAGTTAAAATAATTTCTAATAAAACTGCACGCCTTCAAACAGGATTTATTTATGATTACGCCTTTGTGATGCTACTAGGTTTATCGATTTTACTAACTTATTTGATTTTAAAATAAAATGAATTTTCCAATATTATCGACTTTAATTTTTTTACCTTTAGTTAGTTCTTTCTTCATCTTATTATCCAAAGATAAAACTAAAAATGTAAGTTCAATCTCTATTTCACTATTTAGTAGTGTTGCTACTTTTTTTCTTTCATTGTTTTTGTGGTATTCTTTAGATATAAACACCTCTGAATTCCAATTTGTAGAAGAAAAATCTTGGATTAATAATTATATAAAATTTAAATTAGGTGTTGATGGTATATCAATACTCTTTATAGTTTTAACAACTTTTATTACTCCGATTTGTATCATTTCTTGTATTAATAGCGTTAAAGTAAGAGTTAAGGAATTTTTAATAGCTATTTTAATTTTAGAAACATTCATGATTGGTGTTTTTTGCTCACTTGATCTTGTAATTTTTTATTTGTTTTTTGAAGCGGGCTTAATACCAATGTTTTTAATTATAGGAGTTTGGGGTGGTCCAAAAAGAGTATATTCTGCCTTTAAATTTTTTCTTTTTACTTTACTTGGCTCGGTTTTAATGCTTGTGGCTATAATAGTTATATATTGGATAACAGGTACTACCGACATTACTCAGATATATGAAATTCAAATACCAAAAGAATATCAGAATATACTTTGGCTAGCTTTTTTAAGTTCTTTTGCGGTTAAAATGCCTATGTGGCCAGTACATACTTGGCTACCTGATGCGCATGTAGAGGCGCCAACAGCAGGTTCCGTTATTCTTGCAGCTATATTATTGAAAATGGCTGGCTACGGTTTTTTGAGATTTTCAATACCAATGTTTCCTATAGCATCAGAATATTTTACTCCTCTTATTTATACTTTAAGCATAATAGCTATAATTTACACGTCTCTAGTAGCATTAATGCAAGATGACATGAAAAAGTTAATTGCTTATTCCTCTGTAGCTCACATGGGTTACGTCACTTTAGGAATTTTTACTTTAACAAAGCAAGGAATAGAGGGAAGCATTTATCAAATGATCAGTCATGGTTTGATATCAGCAGCATTATTCTTGTGTGTCGGGGTAGTTTATGACCGTTTACATTCGAGAATGATAAGCACTTATGGAGGATTAGTAAATTATATTCCAAAATACTCTTTTTTATTTTTAATATTTGCTTTAGCTGCTTTAGGATTGCCTGGCACTTCAGGGTTTTTAGGAGAGTTTCTTGTCTTAGCAGGCACATTTCAAAAAAGTTTTTTAGCAGCAATGTTGGCAACATTTGGTGTCGTGTTAGGCGCAGCTTATATGCTTTGGCTAACAAAAAGAGTTATTTTTGGTGTTACAAATAATTCAGAAATCAAAAAAATTAATGATATCAATAAATCTGAAGTTGTTATGTTAGTTACTTTGGCTTTTTTTATCTTATTTTTTGGTTTTTACCCTCTTCCATTAATGGAAACTTTTAATGTTTCAGTGAATAGTTTAATCAATAATTATGAAACAGCATTAATTACAAATTAATCATGATAAACAATTTATATATAATGTTTCCCGAGATCTTTTTATCTTTGTCAATTTTTTTTATTCTAATGCTTGGTGTTTTCATAAAAAAGAGCTTTAATCTTATATTCAATCTTACATCTTTGATTATTATTATTACTATTTCAATTATTTTAACAAACCCTAACAATGAAGAAAGAATATTTTTAGAAAGTTTTATAAGAGATCCTTTTTCAAATTATTTTAAAATTTTAATTCTTTTATCTACGTTATTTGTTCTTAACTCATCTAAAAATTTTATTATTGATAATAAATTAGATAAATTCGAGTACCCTGTGATTATTCTTTTGTCGATTCTCGGAATGTTTTTTATGGTTAGTTCTAATGATTTAATACTTTTCTATTTAGGATTAGAATTACAATCTTTATCACTTTATATTCTCGCTTCAATTGATAGAGATAACTTAAGATCAACTGAATCCGGTGTAAAGTACTTTGTATTGAGTGCGCTATCTTCAGGTTTATTATTATACGGATGTTCATTATTATATGGATTTACAGGTTCAACAAATTTTGAATTAATTGCTGATCAACTTAATAAAGATAATACAGGTGCAGTTTTTGCAATGGTATTTATATTAGTAGGTCTTGCATTCAAAGTTTCTGCAGTTCCATTTCATATGTGGACACCAGATGTTTATGAAGGAGCACCAACATCAATCACAAGTTTCTTTGCCGTTGTTCCAAAAGTCGCTGGACTAGCATTATTAATAAAATTTATGTTTGTTCCCTTTTCAAATATTTTATTAGAGTGGCAAACGATAATAATTTTTATTTCTATTGCATCGATGATATTAGGAGCAATAGCAGCAATGATCCAAAAAAACTTCAAAAGACTTTTGGCTTATAGCTCAATTGGTCATATTGGTTACGCGCTCGCAGGAGTTGCTACTGGAGCTATAACAGGCTACAAAAGTGCAATAGTTTATATTTCAATTTACGTAATTATGAATATCGGGGCTTTCTCATGTCTATACTTATTAAAGAAGGATGGACAATATAAAGAAAATATTTCTGATTTGTCAGGAATATCAAAAAAAAATCCTCTTATAGCTATTTCATTATTGATAATTTTGTTTTCGCTAGCTGGAGTACCACCTTTAGGAGGATTTTTTGCAAAATTTTATGTTTTTGTCGCTGTATTGGAAAAAGAAATGTATGCTTTAGCAATTATAGGTTTAATTACTACAGTTATGTCAGCATTTTATTATCTCAAAATCATAAAGACTATTTATTTCGATGATAGCATTATCACATTTGAGCCAACAAAAAATAGAACTGCTCAATTTTCCGTAATTGCTAGTTGTACAATTCTAATTACATTTTTTTTGTATCCTTCAATTTTGAATAATTTAGTAAACACATTATTCGTTAGTTAATGAGGATTAACGTAATAAAATATAAAAAAGTAAAAAGTACAAACGATACTGCCCTGAAACTAATTAAAAAAAATATAACAAATCCAACTCTAGTTACGACTGAAAAACAAACTAATGGAAGAGGCACAGTAGGAAAAAAATGGGTTTCTGAAAAAGGAAATCTTTTCATATCATTATTTTTTAAATTTGATCAAAAAAAGATCAATTTTAAACAATTTGCAATTTTGAATGCATTTTTGCTAAGAAAAGTGCTTTCAAAAACAATTCCAAAAAAAATAAAGATAAAATGGCCAAATGATTTGCTTGTAAACCAAAGAAAATTTTGTGGAATTTTACAAGAGGTAATAAGATTCAATAATTTTGATTATTTGATAGTAGGTATAGGTTTAAACACTAACATAGCTCCACATAACAAAAGCTTTTATTCGACTAGTTTAAAAAATATATTAAATATAAAAATTAACAATCAAAAAATTTTAAAAAAAATAATTAATGCTTATGAAAAATTTTTAACAGAAAAAAACAATTTATCATTTGCAGACATGAAAAGAAAATACAAATAATTGAAATGAATTATATAATAGGTGACATAGGAAATACTTCTACAAGAGTATGTCTATTTGATAAATCAAAAATTTTAAAATCGATTATTTTTGATACTAAAAAAATTTTTTTAAAGGGTTTTTTTAAAAGGATTATTAATAAATTTGGTAAAAAAAATTTAAAAAATGAAATATTATTTTCATGTGTCGTTCCCTTAGCATTAAAAGAAATCAAAAAAAACCTTAAAAAAACAAATTATAGAGTATTAGAAATAAAAAGTTTGAATTTAAAGAAAATGATTAAAATAAATATAAAAAATTTTAAGCAACTTGGTTCAGATAGAATTGTAAATTCTATAAAGGGTAAAGAATTTAAAAATTGTCTAATAATAGATTTTGGAACTGCAACGACTTTTGATATTGTGAAAAACAAAACATATGAAGGTGGCGTTATAGCTCCAGGTATTAAATTATCTATTAAAAATTTAAGTCAATCTACAGCTTTACTTCCAATGTTCGATTTGAAAAATCAGCAAAAGAGCTATGGAAAAAATACCAAAGACGCTTTAAATGCTGGCTTTATTTGGGGTTATGAGGGATTAATAAATAATATAATTAACAAAATAACAAGAAATTGGAAAATGAAATATAAAATAATACTTACAGGAGGATATGCAAATCTATTTAAAAAAATTATAAAAAGAAGAACTATTGTTGATCAAAATATTACGATCAAAGGAGTTTCAGAAGTTTATAGGAAATTATTATGAGTAAAGAAGAATTGATTTTTTGTCCTCTAGGTGGATCTGGTGAGATAGGTGGAAATATGAATTTATATGCCTATGGAAAAGAGGATGAAAAAAAATGGATTATAGTAGATATGGGAGTTTCTTTTGCTGACGACTCTGTACCCGGAATTGATCTTATTATGCCAGATGCAGGTTTTATTATAGATAAAAAAGATGATCTGCTTGGTATCGTTCTCACTCATGCTCACGAGGATCATATAGGTGCAGTCGCGCATATATGGCCAAGTCTTAAATGTAAAATTTACGCTACACCATTTACCGCGGCCTTAATTCTTGAAAAATTTAAAGAAAAAAAAATTGAAATTTCTGCGTATTTAGAAGTGGTGCCTTTGAATAGTAAAATTAATCTGGGAAGTTTCGAAATCGACTTTGTTACCTTAACACATTCTATTTTAGAGCCTAATGGTTTGAGCATAAAAACCCCTCTAGGAACAGTTTTACATACCGGAGATTGGAAAATCGATCCTAACCCGTTGATCGGAGGTCAAATCGACGAGCAGAAATTAAAATCTATCGGAAATATCGGTGTGTCGGCAATGATATGTGACTCTACAAATATTTTTAGCCCAGGAAGAGCTGGTTCAGAGTCTGATGTGAGAGATAGTTTATTAAGAATTATGGAATTAAAAACTAATAGAATTCTCATTACTTCGTTTGCTTCAAATGTAGCTAGAATGGAGTCTATTTTCTATTGTGCCAAAAAAACTGAGCGAAATATTTGTTTAGTTGGTAGATCTATGCAAAGAATTTACAAAGCGGCGCGAAAATGCGGTTATCTTCAAGGGCTTATTGAGCCTTTAGAGCCGAGAGACGCAAAAAAAGTATCCAAAAATAAAATTATATATTTAGCTACTGGCAGCCAGGGAGAGCCAATGGGTGCTATGACTAGAATAATTAATGGCGTTCATCCAGATGTACATTTAGAAAAAGGGGACTGTGTAATCTTCTCATCTAAAATTATACCAGGAAATGAGAAAAAATTATATCATTTACAAAATTTAATAGTAAAAAATAAAATGGAAATGATTAGTGAGGAAAATGCTTTTGTACATGTTTCCGGTCACCCAAATAGAGATGATCTAAAAGATATGTATAATTGGGTAAAACCTAAATGTGTAATACCAGTTCATGGTGAGCACCGACATATGGCTGAACACGTATCGTTTGCTAATGAAATGCAGGTTCCAAAAACTTTATTGATTGAAAATGGAGATATAATAAAAATTCTTCCTGGAAATAAGCCAGAAATTATTGATAAAGCGCCATCAGGAAAAGTTTATCTTGATGGAAATATTAATGTGGAAACAGACTCTCAATCTATAAAAGACAGAAAAAACTTATCTGTAAATGGATATTTAGAAATTACACTTATTATATCAAATAACGGAAGTATAAAAAAACCAGTAATTTCATATAAGGGAATTCCTGAAAAAAATGAGGATGATACTTTTATTTTTGATATGGAAGATGAAATAATGAATATTTGTAGAACCTTTTCAATAGAAAATAAAAAACAGCAACAAAATCTAATCGAAACTCTTAAACAAAATTGCAGAAGAATAGTTAGAGAAAAAACCGGAAAAAAACCTTACACAAGTATCAATATTGCAAGAATTTAATGGGTATAACAGGCTCTATAATCGTTTATGTAATGATCTGGTGGATAATATTTTTTTCAGTACTACCAATCGGAATTCGGTCTAATAAAGAAGTTTTTAAGGATAAAATTGGTGGAGTTGATCCTGGAGCCCCAAAAAATCCAAAAATAGGAAAAAAGTTTTTAATAACTACATTAATTACTACTATAATATTTTTAGTCATATATTATCTTGTTAAGTTTGATTTGTTAAATTTAAGAGAGTTTTTACAATAATGTATCTTTCAAAGCTTTTTATACCTATTACAAAAAATCTTCCCTCAGAGGCAAAAATTAAATCTCATCAATTAATGATACAAACAGGCATGATTAAGCAGTCTTCAGCAGGAATATATTCATGGCTTCCATTAGGTTTTAAAGTAATGAAAAAAATAGAACAAATTGTAAGAGAAGAACAAAATTTTATAGGGGCTCAAGAAATGTTGATGCCTACTATTCAGTCATCAGAAATTTGGAAAGAGAGCGGAAGATATGAGGACTACGGAGAAGAAATGTTAAGAATTAAAGATCGTCAAGGCAGAGAAATGCTTTATGGACCAACAAATGAAGAGTTGATAACAGATGTTTTTAGAACTAGTGTAAAATCCTACAAATCACTTCCACAACTTCTTTATCATATACAGTGGAAATTTAGAGATGAGATCAGACCAAGGTTTGGAGTAATGAGATGTAAAGAATTTTATATGAAAGACGCATATTCTTTTGATTTATCAGATGAAGACGCAAAAAAATCTTATAATAAAATGTTTTACTCATATTTAAAAACATTTAGTAGATTAGGTTTAAAGGCCATTCCAATGGCAGCAGAAACAGGACCAATCGGGGGAGATTTATCACATGAATTTGTAATTTTAGCTGAAACGGGGGAAAGTCAAATTTATGCAGATAAAAGAATTTTACAAATAGATCCTTCTCAATACAAATTTAATGATGTGTCTTTACAAAAAATGCGTAAAGATTTTTCTACAATTTATGCAGTTACAGATGAAAAATTTAAGGAAAATGAATTTAATAAACAAGTAAGCAAAGAAAACCAAATGGTCGCAAAAGGAATTGAAGTTGGACATATTTTTTATTTTAGTGATAAATATTCAAAACCGATGAATTGCTTGATAGATGACAAAGACGGAAAAAAAACTTCGGTTAAAATGGGATCTTATGGCATAGGGGTTTCGAGACTAGTAGGAGCTTCTATCGAGGCAAATTTTAATAATAATATTATGAAATGGCCAAAAACGATCTCACCATTTGATGTAGTTATAATACCTAGCATTAGTAAAAATAATAAAGAAAACCTTATAAAAGCCGAAAATGTTTATAAAGAATTAAAAAAACAAAATATTGACGTATTGTTAGATGATGTTGATGAGAATATGTCTAACAAATTTAAAAAGCATGACTTAATTGGAGTCCCTTATCAAATAATTATTGGCTCAAAATCTGAAAAAGATAATTTTGAATTTAAAGAACTAAATTCTAAAAGTGAAATTTTAAGTCTTGAAAAAATTAAATCAAAACTAAAATTATAATAAATTGTTTACAAAAGCTGAGAGACTTATTTCATTAAGAAATTTAAAACCCAAAAAAAAAGAGGGTTTTTTAAAAATTATTTCAATATTTTCATTTCTAGGAATAATGCTTGGAGTTGCCATTCTTATAATTGTAATGTCGGTAATGAATGGATTTAAAACCGATCTAACACAAAAAATTTTAGGTTTAAACCCACATGTTGTAATTCAACCTAATAATTTTAAAATTAATGATGATTTTATTTTAAAATTAAAAAATAATTTTGAAAATATAAATTTGAGTAAATCATATTCAGGTGAAGGAATCATAATAAGCAATGAAACTGCTAAAGGTGTGATTTTGAAAGGGATTAATAAAAATGAAAAAAAAATAATTGAATTTTTTGATAAATTTTCTCCAAAAAACAATATCGAAGATTTTAACTCTAATAATATTTATGTTGGCTCAGAGCTTGCTTTTGATTTAGGTTTAAAAAAGGGAGACACTTTAAACTTGATGTCTTCAGCTTTTGTTATGACTCCCCTTGGAAGTTTACCTAAACAAGAAAATTTTAAAGTAGCAGGTATATTTAACACCGGCTTCCTTGATTTTGATCAAAACATTGCGTTTGTAAACATTGAAGACGCTCTTTCAATTTTTGAAAAAGAAAGAGATGATCAAAATATTGAAATATATTTGGATGATCCTTTAAGAGCAAATATTTATAAAGATAAAATCCAAAAAATAAATCAAAACTATTTTATTTATACTTGGTCAGACTTAAATAAATCACTTTTTAGCGCACTTAAAGTTGAGAGAAATGTAATGTTTATTATTCTTTCGCTAATTATTGTAGTGGCTGCTTTCAATATCATTTCTGGATTGACTATTTTAATTAAGAACAAAACTAAAGAAATAGCAATTTTAAAAACTTTAGGATTAAGCAATCGTTCCATAAGAAAAACATTTTTTTTAACTGGTTTAACGATTGGTTTTTTCGCAACAATCAGTGGAATATTGTTTGGAGTTTTATTTTCTTCAAATATTGAAAAAATTAGAATTTTTTTATCAAAAGCATTTAATTTTGAAATTTTTCCTTCAGATATTTATTTTTTAGATGAACTACCTAGCGAGATAAATTTAAATTCAATAATAATTATATTCATTATTTCTTTGGCAATTTCTGCAATTGCTTCATATTTGCCTGCTAGAAAAATTTCAAAAATGAATACTTTTAGAGCTTTAAGATATGAATAAAATTTTATTAGAAACAACAAATCTTAAAAAAAGTTTTGAACATGTGAATGGAAGAATAACTTTATTTGAAAATATAAACTTAAAAATACAAGAGGGTGACCTTGTAGCGTTAGTCGGTCCCTCTGGTTCTGGAAAATCTTCTTTGCTACATTTACTAGCTTTATTAGATGAGCCGACAAAAGGGGAGATAATATTAAATAAAAAAAAAACTAAAAATCTCTCAGATAGCCAAAGAGATGAGATTAGAAGAAAATATATTTCTATAATATTTCAAGATAATAATTTATTGACTGACTTTACGGCATTGGAAAATGTAATGATGCCCTTAATTATTAATGATGAAAGCAATGATATTATAAAAGAAAAATCTAAAAAAATTTTGAGAGATGTCAAAATTTTAAATAGATCAAATCATTTTCCAAAAGAACTTTCAGGAGGTGAGCAACAAAGAGTAGCAATCGCAAGAGCTTTGGTAGCAGAAACTAAATTGATTTTAGCAGATGAACCTACAGGTAATTTAGATTTTAAAACGTCTAGAGAAATTTTTTCACTTTTTTTGAAATTAAAAAAACTGAAAAAAACAATAATATTTGCAACTCATAATAGAGAACTTGCTAACAGAGCTGATTACAAGTTGTTTATTTCTGAGGGTAATATAAAACGAGCTAATGCTCTCAAGTGACAAAAATTTTAATAACATTAAAATTCACACACAATATTCAATTTGCGAAGGTGCAATAAAAATTGATGATTTAGCAGAATATTGCAAAAATAATAAAATTAAATCACTTGGCTTAGCTGATACCCTCAATTTATGTGGTGCATTAGAATTTTCAGAAAAGCTGTCTAAAGTTGGAACTCAACCAATTATTGGAACTCAAATCAATTTGAAAAGACAAAACATTTTAGGCAAAGTGACATTATTTGCAAAAACTGAGGAGGGTTACAAAAATTTAACAAAATTATCTTCACTAAGCTATTTGAATAGTAAAGAAAATGAAG
Organism: uncultured Pelagibacteraceae bacterium; assembly: GCA_902624495.1. Classification (GTDB taxonomy): domain Bacteria; phylum Pseudomonadota; class Alphaproteobacteria; order Pelagibacterales; family Pelagibacteraceae; genus Pelagilacustribacter. The sequence goes on from CACNYH010000006.1 coordinate 26,784, forward strand.
ATCCGGTGTGTGAAATTGAAGATTTAATTAAAAATAATTATGATTTAATTTTACTAACCGGAAATTATAGAGATTTTTTTGGAAAATTATTTCAAGCGAATAAAATAAAACTTTTCAATGAATTATTAAACTTACTTAAAAAAAATTTTGATGATAGAATTTATTTAGAAATTCAAAGACACAAAGAAAATGAAGAAAAAAATTTTGAAAATTTTATTCTCAATAATTCTAAGACTTTAAATATTCCCCTAATTGCAACTCAAGAGGTTTTTTACCTTGATAAAGACATGTACGAAGCCCATGATGCTTTAAGATGTATTGGAGAAAAAAGTTTTATAGATGATAAAAACAGATTTAGATTAAGTAATGAACATTTTTTGAAATCTACTGATGATATTGTAAAATTATATTCTGATATTCCAGAGGCTTTGGAAAACAACTACAATTTTCATTTAAGATTTAATTTTAAACCGAAAAAATCTAAACCGATTTTACCTTCTATTTCCCATTCGGAAAACAATAATGCAGAAGAGGAGCTTTTAAATCAAGCAAATGATGGACTAAATAAAAGATTAAAAAATTTCATTATTAAAAAAAATTCATCAAAAAATAAGGATCAAATATTCAATGATTATAAAAAAAGACTAAAACATGAAATTAACATTATAAACTCAATGGACTATGCAAGCTATTTCCTAATAGTTTCAGATTATATTAAATGGGCAAAAAAAAATTCTATTCCAGTGGGACCAGGCAGAGGATCAGGCGCAGGTTCTCTAGTTGCTTATTGTTTGGATATTACTGACCTTGATCCAATCGAATACGATTTAATTTTTGAAAGATTCCTAAATCCAGATAGAATTTCGATGCCTGATTTTGATATTGATTTTTGTGAAGAGAAAAGAGACCAAGTTTTCGAATACTTAAAAAATAAGTACAAAGATGGAGTAGCTCATATTATTACTTTTGGAAAACTTAAAGCTAGAATGGTGCTAAGAGATGTTGGAAGGGTTTTGGGTTTATCTTATGGTCATGTGGACAGACTTTGCAAAATGGTTCCATTTGACCCATCACGTCCTTTAACGTTGCGAGAGTCAATTGATCGAGAACCACGCTTTAAAGAAGAGGTTAAAAATAACCCAAAAGTTAAAAAACTTTTAGATTTATCTCTACGTCTTGAGGGTCTAAATAGAAATATGGCAACACATGCCGCGGGAGTTGTAATAGCTGGTGAGAAATTAGCTGAGCAATTTCCATTATATATCGATCATAGCTCAAACCTAATATTACCATCGACACAATATGACATGTACTCATCTGAAAATGCAGGTTTAGTAAAGTTTGATTTGTTAGGTTTAAAAACATTAACCGTAATTGATAAGACTCTAAAAACATTGAGAGCAAAAAATATAAATTTAGACATAAGCAAAATTAATCAAAACGATGAAAAAGTCTTCTCACTTTTGTCTACTGGAGAAACTACTGGACTTTTTCAATTGGAAAGCGCAGGCATGAGAGAGGCTATTAAACAAATGAAACCTAGCAGGTTTGATGACATAATAGCCTTAGTTGCACTTTATCGTCCCGGTCCAATGAGCAATATTCCTATTTATAATGATTGTAAAAATGGATTGAGAGAACCAGATTATATTCACCATACTTTAAAAGATATTCTGAAATCAACTTACGGTATAATTATTTATCAAGAACAAGTTATGCAAATTGCTCAAACATTAGCAGGATTTACTGCAGGAGAAGCTGACATATTAAGACGTGCAATGGGAAAAAAGAAAAAAGCTGAACTTGACAAACAAAAAGAAAGATTTGTTAATGGCGCTATCAAAAATGGGATTGCAAAAGACGTAGCAAATTTTGTTTTTACAAAAATAGAACCATTTGCTCAATATGGATTTAATAAGAGTCATGCAGCCGCATACGCATTAATTGCATACCAAACAGCATATTTAAAAACATATCACAAAGAGGATTTTATAGCAGCCACAATGACGACTGAACTCACTAATACATCTAAATTAAGAGAATTTGTGGAGGAATTAAAAAGATTAAAAGTTGAGATAATTAGACCCTCGATAAATGCATGTTTTGCAGAATTTAAAGCCAAAGAAGGAAAAATTATTTATGGTTTAGGAGCAATTAAAAATGTTGGTTTTGAAGCAATTTCTAACATTTTAAAAGAAAGAGAGAATAATGGAAAATTTAAATCATTTTCCGATTTTATAAATAGAGTAGATGCAAAAGACGTGAATAAATTACAATTAGAAGGTTTGACTAAAGCTGGTGTGTTTGATGAATTAGAAAAAGATAGAAGTAAAATTTACAACTCAATACCTAAAATAATTCAAAAAATAAAGAATATTAATGAAGATAAAACTAATAACCAAAGTAGTCTTTTTGGAAATAGCGAAAATCAAGAAAATGAATTTGAGTTTGTTTCATCTAGTGTCTGGGAACAAAAGGAAGTTTTGTCTGAAGAGTTTAAGTCGTTAGGTTTTTATATTTCTGATCATCCGTTAAATGAATATGAAGATATATTTAATCAATTAAAAGTTATTTCTTATGACCACTTTCTTAATATTGATGTTAATGAAGGATTAGTTGCGGGTACAATAATGTCTATTCAAGAGAAAAAAAGCGCTAAAGGTACACCTTATGCCATTATAAAATTTAGCGATAAAACAAGAGAGTTTGAGCTGTTTTTATTTTCTGAAATGCTAGTAAAAAATAGAGAGAAATTGAAAGAGTCAGAGTCTTTCGTTCTAACCCTGCAAAAAGAAAAAACTAGTGGAGACACAGAAAGAAGGAGATTAAACGTTAAAAAAATATTATCGCTCGATGAACTAATAAATGAACCTTATTCAAAAGTTACAATTGAATTAAAAGATAATTTTGAGGTTAATGATATTAGAAATATTTTATCAAAAAAAGGGAACACTAAGGTTAATTTGATTATAAATAAAAACAACCAAAAAGCTTGTTATTCATTGCAAAATAATAGAAAATTTGATTTAGATCATTATAATCTCTTAAAATCAAAGGAATATGTGCTAAAAATAATCGTTTAGAGAGTTGATTTTTTGCAATGTTTCTATATATCAATGACTAATTTCGCACACAGTTAAAAGGGCAAAGCCCTACCGGTCCATATATTTGGAATTACTGTGGTGGATTAACCGGAAAAAAAAATGAACGTACCAAAAATAGATATTAAACAACTATTAGAAGCAGGCGTGCATCTTGGACACAAAACTTTAAGATGGAACCCAAAAATGAAAAAATACATTTTTGGAGAAAAAAATTCAATTCACATAATTGATTTAACACAAACAGTGGAATTCCTAAAAAACGCACTTGTAAAGGTACATAACGTTATATCTGCGGGTGGAAAATTATTGATTGTTTCTACCAAAAAACAAGCCTCAGAACAAATAAGTGACTTAGCAAAAGACACAAAACAGTTTTATGTTAATTACAGATGGCTAGGTGGAATGTTAACTAATTGGAATACAATTCAAAATTCAATTAAAAGACTTAAAAAATTAGAAGATCAATTATCTAAAGAAAATTTGGGATTCACCAAAAAAGAAATTTTAAAATTTGGCAAGGAAAAAGAAAAACTCCAGAGATCTCTTGGCGGAATCGCAGAGATGAAAAAAACACCTGAATTGATTTTCATAATTGACACTAATATAGAATCTCTTGCTGTAGCTGAAGCCAAAAAACTTGGTATCCCAATTATAGGAATTTTAGATACTAATTCTGATCCAACTGGAATTGATTTTCCAATTCCAGGTAATGATGATGCTAGGCGGTCTATTAATCTTTATTGCGATCTTTTAAAAAATACGATTAAAGATGCTGAAAAATTTATCAAAGGGCCTGACGAAAACCAAAAAAAGGCAAAAGAAGAAAAAAATAAAAATCCAATAAATAAAAAAAAATAATTTTAAAAATTATTTATCAATGTCAAATAAAAGCTTATTAGATAATATTAAAAAATTAAGAGAGTTAACGGGGGTAGGTTTCAATGATTGCAAAGTTGCTCTAGAAGAAAATGATGGAGTAATAGAGAAATCAATAGAATTTTTGAGAAAAAAAGGAATTGCTAAAGCTTCAAAAAAAATGTCTAGGACTGCAAGTGAAGGTTTAGCTTTAGTCAGTGAAGAAAATGGAGAAGTAGCAGTCATTGAGATAAATAGCGAGACAGATTTTGTTGCAAAAAATCAGGATTTTATAAATTTCTGTAAAGAATTATCCAGCTTAAACTTGAAAAATAAAGGTGATTTAAAAAAACTTGATGAGTCAAAAATGTCTAGCGGCCTCTTAGTAAAAGATAGTTTGATAAATTTAATATCAAAAATAGGAGAAAAAATCACAATAAGAAGAGCACATTTTTTTAATAACTCCTCTGGTATAAATTTCTTTTACGTACATTCTGCTATAGAAAAAAATATTGGCAAGATAGTTTCGATTATAAAATTAGGAAACGCAGATAAGACTCAGGATCAGGATTTAGGTAATAAATTATCAATGCATATTGCTGCTTCAAATCCTTTAGCAATAGATAAAGATGGAATTGATAAAAAGATTGTCGATAAAGAACTAGAAATTATTAAAGCTGAAGTTATAAATTCTGGGAAGCCAAAAGAATTGGCAGAAAAAATATCTAAAGGAAAGATTGCGAAATTTTTAAACGACAACTCACTTTTAAACCAAATTTGGATAATGGATCCAAAAAAAACTGTTAAAGATATTCTGAAAGAGAATTCAATAAATAAAGAAATTAAAGTACTGGATTATATCAGGTATAAAGTAGGTGAAGGTGTTTAATATCAATGAGCACAGAATTTAATCAAAATAATTATTCAATTAAAATGGATAAAAGCATATCCTCTTTTAAAAAAGATATTTCAACATTAAGAACAGGAAGAGCCAATACAAATATGCTAGATACGATAAAAGTAGATTGTTATGGTCAATTAATGCCCATTGAACAACTCGCGACTGTGAGTGTGCCAGAGGCAAGATTAATTTCCATTCAAGTTTGGGATAAAACTAACGTAGCTCTTATAGACTCTGCAATTCAAAAATCTGAACTTGGAATTAACCCTCAGATTGATAGCCAAACTATAAGATTGAGAATTCCAGATCTTACTGAAGAAAGGAGAAAAGATTTAATAAAAGTTTTAAAAAATATGAGTGAAAAAAGTAAAATTTCAATAAGAAATATCAGAAGAGAGGCTAATGAGGAATTAAAAAGAAAACTCAAAGATAAAACTATTTCTGAAGATCAGAATAAAAATTTTGAAAAAATAATTCAAAAAATTACCGACACAAGTATAGACAATATTGAAAAAATAACCTCAGAGAAAGAAAAAGAGATAATTCAAATATGAACAAACTCAACCATATTGCATTCATAATGGATGGCAATGGCAGGTGGGGAAAAAGAAAAAAAAGAGGTAGAAATTTTGGACATTTAAAAGG
>CACNYH010000007.1 GCA_902624495.1 uncultured Pelagibacteraceae bacterium
TGAAATTTACTCTGAAGCTTTGAAACATAATCTATCAGTCATAGTAGAAGTGCATGATCAAAAAGAAGCTGAAATGGCCTTAAAATTTGATCAAGCATTAATTGGAATTAATAATAGGAACTTGAAAACACTTGAAGTTTCTTTAGATAACACTATTTCAATTTTTGAAGTTATTAAAACACACAAAGGCCCTATTATTTCTGAAAGCGGAATTAAAACTGCAGATGATGCTAAATATATTTACGAAAAAACTGGTATTAAAAATTTTCTTATTGGAGAATCACTTTTAAAATCTGACAATCCTGATGAATTAATGGAAAAATTAATTCAAATTACTCAATAAATTAGCCATTTATTTGAAGTTGTAATTCAAAAAGAACTTTTATAGAACATACATGTACGAGGTTTGTTCTATGCTAACAAAAAAACAAAAAAACTTATTAATATTCATCAATAAGAAGATTAGATCTTCAGGGATTTCTCCTTCTTATGAGGAAATGAAGAATTCACTCAACCTTAAGTCGAAATCAGGAATACATAGATTAATTTCTGCATTAGAAGAAAGAGGTTTTGTTAAACGATTAGCACATAAAGCCAGAGCATTAGAGGTGGTTAAATTGCCAGAGAACGCTAGCGCAAATGATATATTTAATACTTTCACTCCAAGCGTTATCAAGGGTGGATTAGATAAAAATAATAATAAATCTACTGATGTTTCGGTATTAGGAAGTATTGCCGCTGGTACACCAATTGAAGCTATTCAACAAGAAGTTGATAGAGTTGCTTTACCAGAAGATCTTCAAAATAATGGTGAGCACTATGGTCTTAAAGTAAAAGGAGACTCAATGATTGAAGCAGGTATTGCTGACGGTGATACTGTTATTATAAAAAAAGTTTCTAATGTAGATAATGGTCAGATTGCAGTAGTCTTGATAGACGAGCAGGAAGCTACTTTAAAAAGAGTAAGAAAAAAAGGAAACACTATCGCTCTTGAAGCAGCAAATCGAAACTATGGAACTAAAATTTATGCTGCAAATAGAATAAAAATTCAAGGTAAACTTGTTTCTTTATATAGAAACTTTCATTAAAATAGTCTAATTAATATTAATGTCTTTTAATTGTAGGTTTGCGCCCTCTCCTACTGGGCCTCTTCATATTGGTGGAGTTCGAACAGCCTTATTCAATTGGCTTTTAGCAAAAAAAAATAAAGGTAAATATTTTCTAAGAATTGAAGATACTGATAAAGAAAGATCTAAAGAGGAATTCAAAAAACAAATTATTACATCTTTAGCTTGGCTTGGTATTAAACATGATGGAGATGAGTATATTCAATCTAAAAATATATCTAAACACGTTACAGTTGCAGAGGAACTGTTAAAAAAAGGTTTTGCCTATAAATGTTATTGTTCTGAAGAAGAAATTAATGAACAAAAAGAAAAATGCAAAAAACAAGGAATGCCATATGTTTATAATAGAAAATGGAGAGATGCCAAAGATTTAAAAATTCCAGAAGGAGTAAAACCAGTATTAAGATTTAAAAGTAAAATATCAGGAAATACGATTATAAAAGATTTAGTTCAGGGGGATAGAAATATTTCAAATTCTACTATTGAGGATTTTGTAATTCTAAGAAAAGATAATACTCCAACATACCAACTATCAGCCACGGTTGATGATCATGAAATGAAAATAACTCATGTTATTAGAGGAGACGATCATATGATTAACTCTTTTAAACAAAGACAAATTTACGAAGCAATGGGTTGGGAGGTTCCAAACTTTGCACACATTCCTTTAATTCATAGTGAGCAAGGAAAGAAATTGTCAAAAAGAGATAATGCTTCCACTCTTGAAGATTATATTAAAATAGGAATTATTTCAGACGCTTTAAGGAATTATTTGTTAAGATTGGGATGGTCATATAAAGATAAAGAAATTTTTACTAAGCAAGAAAGTATTGATTTATTTGATTTAAGTGGTGTTGGAAAATCACCTTCAAAATTAGATATGAATAGGATTTATTCAATAAATGAGACATATATAAAGAGTATCGATCAGAAAGATCTTTTTAATTTTTTTAAAGAATATGTTTCAAAATACAAAAAACCTTTAAATCAACCAAAAGAAAGCATTCTTTTAAAATCTATGGGTTTTTTAAAAAATAAGGCAAAAACTTTAGAGGATATTTGGAATAATGCTCAATACATTATCAAAGATAAAATTGAGATTAGCGCAGATGATAAAAAGTTAATTGATGATTTATCAAAAAAAATAATAACAGAATTTATTAATGAATATGAAAAACTTTCCACATTATCTAGAGAAACTTTAGAACCTTTAATAAAGTCTCTAATTGATAAACATAAAACTAATTTTAAAGGTGTAGGACAACCTTTAAGGATAGCGCTGGTTGGCTCTAGATTTGGACCTGGTCTTTATGATGTTATTCTCTCCTTAGATAAGGCTGAAGTGCTTAAAAGATTAAAACAAATTTAAATGAAAGACGCTGTATCTTTCAGAACAAGAAAAACTTCTATTTACGATAAAAAATCAAATACTCCTTTTAAAATAAGCAGGTCTAAATTTTTCAACTTTATAAGCTGTAAAAGGTGCTTTTATTTAGATCGTGTAAAAGGACTAAAAGAACCCTCAATGCCTGGATGGGCTCTAAACGTTACAGTCGATGAATTATTAAAGAAAGAATTTGATCAATATAGAAAAGAACAAAAACCCCATCCAATTATGATTAAACATAAACTCAACTTTGTTCCTTATAAACACAAAGATTTAGATGTGTGGAGAAATTCTTTAAAAGGTGGCATTTCATATTTGGATGAAAATACAAACCTTATAATTCATGGAGGTATTGATGATATTTGGTTTGATGTGACTGAAAAAAAATTAGTTGTTGTAGATTACAAAGCTCAATCGTCAACTTATCCTGTAACAGTATCTTCTTATCTCGATGCTGAATGGCATCTAAGTTATAAATTACAGATGGACATTTATGTTCATATCTTAAGAAAAATGAATTTTAAAGTTTCAGACCGAACTTTTTTTTATGTTTGTAATGGAGAAAAAACAAATAATAAATTTGATAATAAGATAGATTTTAAAACTACACTTATCCCATACCGAGTAAATACTGATTGGATAGAGAAAAAATTAATTGAAATGAAAGATGTTCTAAACTTAGATGAACCGCCTAAAATTGAAAAAACTTGTGAAAAGTGTGCTTATCTTGAAGGTGGAAAGAAATTTTAATTTATCTGTTATTATTTTCATCATCATTATTAGATGATTGATCTGTGTTAGATGATTTGTCTGTGTTATCTGATTGAGGCTCTTCTTGAGTAGTTTCTGTTGGTGTTTCCTCTTGAACTGGTTGTTCAGGTTCTGTCTGTGGTTCAGAAGTAGATTCCTGTGATTGAGCTCTGGCAATATCCGCAGCAGTTTGTGGAGATGGTTCTCTTCTCATAAAGAAATATATTCCAGCAGCAATAACTGCAATAGCACCTAGAATGTACAACATGATATTTACAATGCTTAATCCTTCTTTTTCTTCTTCAATTGGTGTTTCTTCTGTAACTGGTTTCACTTCCTCTTCTTCAGGTTTAGCGTCTTGTTCTTGGTTGGCTTCAGCGTTAACTTGTTCTTTTGGCTGTTCAGTTTGAGGAGCTGGCTCAGGTTCTGGTTCTGGCTCCGGTTCTTTAGCTGGTTCTGGTTCTGGCTCAGGCTCTGGTTCCGGCTCTGGTTCTGGCTCTGGTTCTGGTTCTGGTTCTGGTTCCTTTTTAGGCTCAGGAGCAGGCGTTGAAACTTCAGTTTTAGGTGCTTGGGCTACGTCTTCTTTATTTTTAATTAAAGGATCTATTGCTCCTGTTACCACAAGAATTATACCAGCAGCTAGAACTATAATCGGATCCATGAGTCGGATTCTAAACTTTTGGTTTATTAAATCACCTTTATATGTGAACGATTTGGGTGCTGTGTGAATAAAAAAATACGAAAATATTGAGATTTTATTGATAAAATTTACTCAAAATTTGATAATATCAATTAATGAATTCAATTTTTGTATTTTTTTTAACGGCATATATTATTTATTATCTTTTTAGACCTGTAACAAAAAAGGAAATAGAGAAATTCGAAAATCCTGATAACTGGTCAAATATGGGTCTTTAAACCTTTAAGGTGCTCAATTATACTTTCAGATAAAGCTTGTAGATCATAACCACCTTCCAAAAAAGAAATTACTCTTCCTTTTGAATGAATATTAGCAATTTCAATTATTTTTTTTGTAATCGTAAAAAAATCACTAGATTCTAAGTTTATATTAGCAAGAGGGTCTCTTTTGTGGGCATCAAAACCAGCAGAAATTAAAATAACTTCTGGTTTAAATTTTTCTATAGGAGTTAAGACTTTTTTTTCAAAAATTTCATGAAATTCTTCACTTTTTATACCAGCATTTAAAGTAGCGTTATAAATATTACCTACACCTGTTTCATTTTCAGCTCCGGTACCTGGAAATAAAGGAAATTCATGAGAGGATCCATAAGCAACAGACTTTTCTTTATAAAATATTTCTTGGGTTCCGTTACCATGGTGAACATCAAAGTCAATAATGGCTACTTTTCCTATATCATATTTTTTTTGTAAATATCTTGCCGCAACTGCTACATTATTAATGAAACAAAAACCGTTAGCACGAATAGTTTCTGCATGATGTCCTGGGGGTCTAACTGCGCAAAAAACTCGTTCATTACTCTGAATTAAATCATCACAAGCAGCAATACCAGAGCCGCAAGATCTTAAAATTGCATTCTCACTATTCGGACATAACATTGTATCTGCGTACGGTTCCTTCTCAACACCAATAATTCCTTTTTTAGGAATATTAGCAAATATCTGTTCAATATGTTTCTTGGGATGCACTAATGAAACTATTTCTAAATCCACCTTAGGAGCCTCTTTAAATTCTACTTTTAAATCGGATGATTTAATAGATTTTAGAATAATATCTAATCTTTCTTTTCTCTCTGGATGTCCTTGTCCATTAAATTTTAGCAAACAATCTGGATGACTGTATACAATCATCTTAAATTTTTAATTTTTCCGCCGTCTATTGAAAGGTTTTTAAAATTTGAATTTTTATCTTTAATAAGTTTATAAACTAAATTTGCGACTTCTTCAGGTTTTGTAGGTCTTTTTATTTTCTCAATTTTGCACCTTTGTTTTAAAATTTGTTTAACGCTTCTTTTAAATATTTTTGCGTCTGTTTGTAGAAGTTTTTCTAGTCTATTTGTTAAAGTCATACCTGGATGAATTATCGATACAGAAACTTTATCAATTTTACCTTGCATAGCTAAAGCTTTTGAAAAATTATTTAAGGCTGAATTTACAGCGCCACCTATCATAAATGTATTTGAAGGATTTCTAGCGGCTCCTCCTCCTATATTAATAACTTTTCCTTTGTTTCTTTTGAGGGCAGACCAAAAAGCTCTGCTCAGTCTTACTGCAGCTTTAAATTTCAAATTAAATCCATCTTCCCAGATATTGTCATTCAAATTTAAAAATTTTCCTCCCTTTGTCGCTCCTGCTACGTTTATTAGGTAATCCAATTTTTTAATTTTTTTAGCAACTGAATTACATGCAGATAATGATCTCAAGTCTTTAGAAATGATTAAAGAATTTTTAGGAAATTTTAAATTCTTTTGAAAACTTTTTAATTTATTTTTTGATCTTGAAACTAAAATAACTTTAATTTTTTTATCATTAAGCTTTTCAGCTATTGCTGCTCCGATGCCTTGACTAGCCCCTGTAATTAAAGCTATTTTCATAAGATCTTAATATTAATATCTCTTAAATTTTCGTAAGTCACAATAATTTTGTCTTTCATATTAATTTTATATGGTTGAGTCAAAGAACCGCAAAGTAGAAAATCTCCTTTTTTAAAGCTTATATTTTTATCTTTAAACTCATCAACAAAAGCTTTTAATGAGTATCTAGGATCTATTCTTTTTGTTCCAGTGAAATAAGGTTCAGTAACATTATCGTTGATTTTTAGTTTAATTTTAATTTTATTAACGTCTGTAGTATGCCAATTCTTTATTTCTTCCCCAATAATAATCTTACCTCCATTTCCATGGTCAGAAATTCCAAGATACATTTGAACTAATTTATCAAATTTATTTTTTGAACTTTGTACATATCTAGACGAGGTAATATCGATAGCTGTATATAATTTAAAATTATTTATTTTATTTAGTAATTCGCTATCAATTTTTACATCTTGATCAATTTCAAATGCATATTCACATTCTAAGTTGGAGTAAGGGATTTCTGCATATTTAATCGAGCAATTAGAAGGTAAAATAGTTTCTTTAAAAATTTTACCTGGAACAGGCCCATCAAAGCCTTCCTCTTTTTGAACTTCTTTTGCGACTGCACCTATTTTCCAACCAACTGTTTTTTTATCCAATTCTTCATAAAATAAATTTAAAGCTTTGTATGCTTCATCTCGATTTTTTGGAATTTCATTTTCACTGAACCCATTTAGATCAACTAAAGTTTTCTTCATCCATGCATTAGCTAGTTCTGTGCCCAACTTGTTCATAATAAAAATTATATTTAATTGATAAACTTCTTCAAATGATATTAATAGATTATGGAATTAACAATCGAAAAAGCCAAGTTTAACCAAATTTCCTTAAAACAAGTAAGCGAAGCTTTAAAAAAAGGTTTATCTAAAAACTATGTTGAGGTTGATGTTTCGATTGTTGAATGCCCTGATCTAAGAAAATGGGATTGCCCTGCTGAAGGTATAAGCGGAAACCAAAGAATTATTGATGTTGGAGGGGAACCATACATGCACGATAAAAGGTTCATAGGCACAGAATTTGATTATGAAGAGATAGCAAAAAGAATAGGCTCTGAAAAATCATATGCTTTAGGTGCAGGTTCAGGAGCGATGTCTTGTTTAGAGGGTCACTGTGGGGAACTTATCATTAATGAAAATTTTATAACTAACGAGTCAAAATCTATAATTGCTCAAGTAGATAAAAATAATAAATGTAAATCAACTCCTTACAATCACCGAAAACATGGCGGACTAGGAAATATCTATTACTCCGAAGGAAAAAAAGGAGATGTTATAAAAATTAAAATTAAAGGAAGGTCAGGTGAGCAAGGCTCTTTACCTCAATCTATGAGAACTGCATTAATTGAAAATTTACAAACAAACTTAAGTGTTGCGCTGGGTGGTGTGTTTAGGATCTTAAATGGTAAGATTAAATCCCATGTTCAACCAGACTATGCAGATATAAAACACGAATATTATGATCCAAAACAAATGAAATGTGTTAAGGATTTTTTACAATTTTACGAACCTATAGGGCCACATTTTCAATGCTATTCAGTTTTATGGACTAATGATCCCTCTGGAGGAAAATTAGATTTAAGGGAGTCAGGCGAACATACACATTTTCACTCTTATAAAGGAACTCAAGATGCAGGTCATTATCATTTCGATGTAACGCCTGATGAAATCGAATATGAATGTTATTTTAATATTGCAGAGGAAGTTCACAGAGTAAATAATATATATAAACAGTTGAGATAAAAATTAATCTTTTTTAATTGGTATAGTTGGGTGTCTCGCAGTAGATGTAACAATATTTTTCTTTAGCTTCATTTCTCTCATAACTATGTAAAGTCCAGCTGCAATTATTATTGCATTTCCTACATAATTATTAATTGTGGGAATTTCACCAAACACTATGTAACCTAGCAACACTCCCGCGAATATCTGAACATAAATAATTGATCCAAAAATAGCGCCAGGAAGATGTCTTGCCGCATTAATTACTAAAATCATCGCTGTTCCTCTAAAAATGCCAGATATACCGTTTAAAACTAAATCATTAAAATTCATGGCTTTAAAGGAAAAGATTACAAATATGCCTGAAAATATAATCATAAATATTTTTCCATATATAATAAATGAGAAAATACTTTCCTGATATCCGTATTTTCTAACAATGAGATAGCTAGCTGCTGCGCAAAGTGGGCACAATAAAGCTACAAATACATATGCATCAATTTTTGAGCCAAATGGATCAATTGAGATTAAAGTCCCCACTAATCCAAAGATAATTGCAGTAAACCTTTTCCATCTCACTACCTCATTTAAAAAAAACACTGAACCAATTGTTATGAGTAATGGTGTTAAAAAAACAATACTGTACATTGTAACCATTGGCATTAGATAAAATCCAGTGTAAGCAAAGAAAACTGCTAGTGCCATTGTTAAGGATCTGAAAAAGTGTACTTTAAAGTTTGCGCCCTTTAATTTATTCCATCCATTTAAAGTTTGTGTGTAAAGTATTACAGGTATTAGTGCGAACCAAGAATTAACAAAAATAATTTGAGTAATTTTATAATCTTCTGCAATATATTTAACCATTGCATCTTGAGAAACGAACAAAAAATAACCTAAACAGGCGAGAAAGAACTCGGGGAGATAATTTTTCTCCGATGTTGATGAACTCATTAAATAATATTCGTTATATCTCTTTTTGAACCTTTGAAGGTTGGAAGTGGATATTTATATGTCCATTTTCTCTTTAAACATTTATTTTTAGCTTTTTCCCACAAGGTGATCCACTGTTTGTAAGTATTTACTATGATTTTTTTTTTATTTTTACTTTTCACTGCAAAACTTGGCAGCGGATCTCTCCCTGAATGTTGTCCACTTTTATTAAATCTTAAATCCATACTTATTCTAAAGTTTTTTGATTTGTTTGGTAAAGAACAATGAATTAAATATTTATTAAGTAAAATTATATCCCCAACATTGGCTTCGAGAGGTATTGTCTTTAAATTATCTATGCTTTTTATACCTTTAATCTCAACTTGTCCTTTGCTTCCAGTATCATGATTTACAAGACCCAGCTTATGACTATTTTTTACTGCCAACATACACCCATTTTCTATTCTAGTTTTAGTAAATGGTATCCAGCAAGTTACTAATTCTGTTCCTTTTTGACCTTTTTTATTCATAACGCCAGCATCTTGATGCCAAGGCGTTCTTCCAACAAGTCCGTCATGTAAATTCTTTTTCGCAACACCTTTTTCAGGTTGTTTAATTCTTGAATTTTGACAAGGATTAGATGAAATTTCTGTACCTAAAATTTTCGAGACTTTTTCAATTATTTTTTTATTTTTTATTAATGTAAAAATTGACTGACTTGCAAAAAAGTCGCTATCAACTGTAATATTGTTTTGAGGAAGTCTTATATTAAAGTATTGATCTAATTCAGGAATACCTAATCTCACTAAATATGAATATTTTTTTTTAAAATTTAAATTTAAAACTCTTTTTTTCTCTTTTTTTGAAACGAATCTATGAACTAATCTGTTCATGATGAAAGTCATATCGTTCAAGATAGGTTCTAAATCTAATTTGTAATCTAATACATTTTTTATTCTTACAAACCCATTTTTATCGAATTCTTTTTTGATATTTTGATACATTTGGTAATGGTTGTTTAATAAAGCTTATCAAAATTGATTTAGACCGCAAGTGCTTTTCTCATTTCCTCATCATTCATCTTCTTGCCTAAATAAGCCTCTATTACTGCATTATCGTCTTTAACTTGACTAGGTGTTCCCTCGGCAATTTTTTGTCCATGATCAAGAACTGTTACAGTGTTACAAGTATCCATAACTACTTTTAATATGTGCTCTATAATAATAAGTGTTAATCCATACTTGTCTTTTAATTGCATAATTATCTTCATAAGATTATCAACGTTAACCGGAGATAGTCCTGCTGCAGGTTCATCCAGCATCAATAATTTTGGTTTCATGGCTATTGCTCTAGCTAAAACTAATAAACGTCTTTGACCTCCAGATAACTCACTTGCATTTAATTCTGCATAATCAGCGAGACCTACAAAGGATAATAGTTCCATCATTTCATCTTTGATTTCTTTTTCTTGATCCCATATTTTTTTTCTTCCGATTACAGCATCAAAAAATTTATATTTTACTCTAGTGTGATAGCCGGACATTACATTGTTTATGACTGACATATCTTGATAAAGTCTCAGAAGTTGGAAAGTTCTAGATAAACCTAATGCTCCAATTTTATGTGGCGGTTCATCAGTAATATCGTGACCATCAAACTCAATGTAACTACCTGGATCAGGATCATAAACCCCAGATACTAAATTAAAAAAAGTACTTTTTCCTGAACCATTCGGACCGATTATTCCTCTGATTTCTCCAGCTGGTAACTCAAAATCAACTTTATCAATAGCTTTTAAACCACCAAATGCTTTCATCAAATTTTTTGTTTTAAGTAACATTACTTGCCTTCCTCGACTTTCTTTTTTTTAAATCTTTTATCTATGAATATCTTATCTATAAATCCACCAATGCCTTTTGGCATAAATAAAATTGTAAGAACAATTGTCAAACCAAATATAAATAATTGATACTCATAAAGAGGACGAGTTAAATCATAGACAATTGTTATTATTATTGCTCCAATTATTCCTCCCCAAATGTGGCCTAGGCCTCCGAAAACAACCATTGCTAAAAAAGTAACCATCTCAATTACTGTATAGTTATTTGGATGAATATATCCTGGTGGAAGGTGTGCGTAGACAGCTCCGGCAGCTCCAGCAAACATTGCACTTAATATAAATGCTAAAATTTTGTATTTTTTTATATCTATTCCGGATGCGGCTGCTGATATTGGATCTTCTCTTACTGACATAAATGCTCGTCCAATAGAGGATTTTAAAATACTATAAGAAAAATAAACTGCAATTAGCATAACTGGCATCGAGATATAATAATATTTGTCAGGAGTATCAAAAGGCACTCCAAAAATCACAGGCTGAGAAATACTTGAAATTCCATAAGTCGAACCAAAAAATTCTCCGTTCTCTATAAATAATCTTATTGCTTCTCCCCCTCCTAATGTGGCTAAGGCTAAATAAGGACCTTCAAGTCTAAAAGACGGAATTCCAAAAGCTATTCCAAATAAACCTGTAACTATAATTGCAGCTGGTAAGGTCATCCATAAGTCAGAACCTAAATACATGAACATACATCCAGCTGTGTAAGAACCAACCGCATACAGACCAACATGTCCAACAGTAACTTGACCGCAATAGCCTTTAACAATATTTAGTCCCGCAGCAACTATTATATTAACAAATATTAAGCTTGATAAATGAGATTGATATAAGTCTGTAAAAAAAATTGTTGGTACACATAAAAGAACTAGATAAGCAATGATAAATCCAAGAAAAGGATACTGGCTGATTACTTTTTTAAATTTTTCCATTTTCTTGCTCTTTTTTTTATTAAATTTTTCTTAAGATTGTAAATGAGCGGTGTTTTATACACCGCTCATCAATTTTTAGAAATTATAGACCGTCACTAGGGTTAAATGTAACCGTACCAGCAACTGCTGTTTTCCAGTTTTTTCCACCTCTTGAGTATTTGATCATAACTGGTGTTTTGTTACCATCTCTACACTCTGGTGAACCATTCGCACAAAAACTAATTGGTCCTGAAGCTAATCCAGTAAAATTAGTTATCCCAGCAATAGCATCTCTGACAGCGTTTCTATCAGCAGCTAAATCACCTGAGAATTTAGTAGAAGCTTTTGTCAATGCTGGTTTAAGCATATCTAAAAGATCTTGCATTTGTGAAAAGTCGTGACCTGGTGTTACACCGTAAGTACTTTTGATCTTCTTCACAAATTTTTTAGCGATTGGTCTTGTGTCTGAAGCAGCGAAAGCAGCTGAGTAAACAACTCCAACAGCAGCTTTACCTGCGTTTGTTGGCACTTCTACTTTTGAAGCAACTGAGTTTGCTACTCTGTGTACGCTTTTTGGTATTCCAACTTCATATGATTGAACAAGCATACGAACCGTTTCATCAACTAGACCAGATAAAACTATTACATCTGGGTTAGTAGCTTTAGCTTTCATTAAGTAAGATCTAAAGTCAGTTTCTTTTTCACCGGCTTGAACTGCATAAGTTGGTTCAACTCCGTACTCGTCTTTCATAAATTGGATCATCTCTTTAGCAAAAACCATGCTGGCTTGATCAGGCACATAGATATAAGCTATCTTCTTACCTTGTTGCTCAGCAGTGAATTTACCTTGTACAAGTTTATAAAATCTAGAAGATACTGGTACTCTGAAAATATATTCACTTCCAGTCATCGTAATTTTAGAACTTGTAGAGTGAGGTATAATTTGCGGAACTTTTGCTTTAGTTATAACTGGAACCATTGGTAATGTTACAGAACTACAGCTTGATCCGATAATTACGTGAACTTTGTCTTGGTAGGCAAGTTTAGTAGCATTTGCTACTCCTTTTTCTGATTTACACTCATCGTTATAGAGAATTAAATCAATTTTTCTACCATTGATACCGCCTTCTTTATTCCACATCTCAACAGTATCAGTTATTAATTCACCGTGCTTATATCCAACATCTGATAACATTCTAAATGAAACACCGATTTTGATGTCATTTGCCTGTGCTATTGATGATAGGGCTAATCCAGCAGTGAACACTAGTGTTGAAAAAACAATTTTTAATTTTTTCATATTCCCCTCTTTCTATTTTTATTTTAATCTTCGGCGTTTTTTATTGACGTCAAAGAACAAATTTAATTAAATGCATTTAATTAAATATAGAATTTTAAATCAAGTGTTATATGCTTAAAATAGATGGTCTAGTTTCTGGCTATGGGTCAGTACAAATTTTAAATGGTGCAAACATGAAAGTAGATGCACAATCTATAGTTGCATTGCTGGGTGGAAATGGCACAGGTAAATCTACAATCCTTAAAGCTTGTTCAGGACTAATTAGATCTTGGAGCGGAAGTATAAATTTTGACGGGGAAGATATTCATAACAACCCTCCTCATAAAATTGTTGAAAGAGGTTTGGTGCAAGTTACTCAAGGAAAAGATGTTTTTCCAGCCATGTCCGTAATTGAAAATTTAAGATTAGGTGGATTTGTTTTAAATTCAAAACAAAAATTAGAAGATAATCTTCAAAAAGTATTTGATTACTTTCCAAGATTAGATGAAAGAAAAAATCAACTTGCAGCAACGCTATCAGGTGGTGAATTGCAAATGCTTTGTATTGGTAGAGGGCTAATGTCTAATCCAAAGATGATAATGTTAGATGAACCAAGTGCAGCTTTAGCTCCTCAAATAGTTTTGGATATTTTTAAGAACATAAACAGAATTAGAAAAGATGGCCTTACAGTATTAGTAGTTGAACAAAATGTAAGAATGGCATTATTGTTAGCTGATTATGGTTATGTAATCAAAGATGGTGTTATAAAAGTTGAGGGTGACTCTAAAAAACTAATGTACGATGATACTGTAAAAGACTCTTATCTAGGAGGCGGAGGAACTACTGCTAATGTTTAAAACATTTAGATTTACAAGAAAAATTGAAAATATTTTAATGTTAATATTTACAGCTATCTTCTTAATTTATATCAGCTTAAGCCCTGACATGAACATTGATTCATTAAAAGGAGTTTTAATAATTGGTGTAACTGTTGGAATTATCTACGGCTTAGTAGCAGTGGGTATATCTCTTATCTATACCGGTTTAGATGTTGTTAATTTCTCTCACGGAGAATTTTTTATGATAGGTGCCTTTACTGGTTTAACAGTTTACAATTTTCTTGTAGACGGTGAGTTAATTTATGCAATTTTTCCTGAAGCTTACGGAGTTGTTGGTTACGTAATTGGATTATTTTTTGCATTTGTATTAATGGGTCTCTTTGGAGTTTTAATTGAAAGAGTATTCTTAAGACCTTTAACAAAAAAAGGTGGTGGATATACAGTTGCTGGAATGGGTATAATCATATGTGGTTTTGGTTTATCAGTTATACTTCAAAATGTTGCGTATATAATTTGGAATCCAACTGCACACCCTTTTCATGCTGACTTAGGTTTACCTATAAATATAGCTGGAATTACATTGCCAATGACATATTTATGGATGTTGGTTACTGGTTTTGTTGTAGCTGGAGCGCTTTACTTCTTTCTTAATAAAACAAAAATGGGATTGGGAGTTAGGGCTGTTGCTTTTTCTAAAGATATATCAAATTTGGTTGGTATAAATGTTCCGCTTTATATCTCAATAATTTTTGGGATAGCTTGCGCACTAGCCGGTATAGCTGGAACTTTAGTTGGTCCAACTTATCAAGTTGTAGTTTACATGGGTTACATAATTCTTCTAAAAGCATTTGCATCAGCAGTAGTAGGAGGATTTGGAAGCTTACCAGGAGCTATTGTAGGTGGTTTTACAGTTGGACTATTTGAGACCGCTTGCTCTTTTTTTATTTCTGGTAGTCATAAAGATGCCTATGCATTTTTACTTATGGTAGTTGTGTTATTAATAAAACCAACTGGTTTCTTTGGTGTTCAAGTTAAAATGAAAGCTTAATGGTAAAAAAAGATACAAAAGTTGCAGTACTAGGCGCTGGTGCTATGGGTTGCCTATTTGGTGGGTTACTTGCTGAAAAAGGTTTAGAGGTTCATCTAATTGATGTTTGGAAAGAACATGTAGATGAAATTAATAGCAAAGGTTTAAAAATGATGGGGAACGGCGGAGATAGAACTGTAAAGATCCATGCCACAACTGATCCAAAAACTTTAAAACCAGTCGATGCAATAATAATTATGTGTAAAGCTACAGCTTTAGAGCAAGCTTTATCCAATTCAAAAAATATTATTGGAGATAATACAATGCTTATGTCATTTCAAAACGGTATAGGCCATGAAGAAATCATGCAAAAGATAGCCGGTAAAGAAAAAGTTTTAGGTGGATCCACAACACAAGCTTCTAGTATTCAAGGTCCTGGAATAATTCAAAACCATGCAAGTTTACCTTCATGGATTGGTGAATACGAAGGTGGTTCAAGTGATAGAGTAAAAGATTTAGCTGAAACTTTTACTGCACATGGCTTAGAAACTATTGCAGAAGAAAATATCAAAAGAAGAAAATGGATGAAATTATTTGCTTTAACAGCAATTGGTCCATTATCAGCAATTTTTGATTTGCATCATACAGATTTATATATTTCTAATAAAAATCAGACTATGTCTCGAAAATTAGGTAAAGATATAATCCTTGAGACAAGAGCAGTAGCTAAAGCTGATGGAGTTGATGTTAGCGAAAGTGATTGTTTAGAAATGTTCAACAGAATAGTAGACTCGAGACAAACTAATAAGTCGTCTATGGCTTTTGATGTTTTAAAACATAGAAAAACTGAAATTGATTTCATAAGTGGAGCTGTTTCTAAAATTGGAAAAAAACATGGGATCAAAACACCTTTAAATGACCTCATGTATAATATTATAAAGATTAAAGAGGGTATGTACGTATAGGACCTGTGTCTAAAAAAATCATTTGGCAACCATCAAAAGAGCAAATTGAAAATTCAAAACTAACTCAGTTTATACAGCATTGTAAATTAAAAAATTATGATGAGTTAGAAAAAAAAAGTTTTTCTGATCCTGGATGGTTATGGGACAATGTAATAAAATTTTCAGATTTAAAATTTTACAAACCCTACTCAAAAATATTAGATGAGTCAAAAGGGACTCCTTGGACAAAGTGGTGTATCGGTGGGAAAACTAATATAGTTTTAAATTGTATAGATCGACATAAAGATAAGGAATTTTTTAAAAATACTTTTATTTTTGCCGAAAGAGAAGACGGTAAAGAAAGCTCAATTACTTATGAAGAATTTGACAAGCAAATCTCAAAGGTTGGGAATACTTTAAAAGTAAATGGCTTTAAAAAAGGCGATGTAATCGCACTTTACATGCCTCAATTTATAGAAACTTACATTGCTTACTTTGCTATTTTAAAAATTGGGTGTGTAGTGCTACCTTTATTCTCTGGATATGGGTCTAAAGCAGTTATTGAAAGACTCAAGATAGCAAAAGCTAAAGGTATATTTACTGTTGAGAAAACATTTAGAAAAGCAAAAGAAATAAGAATGTTTGATCAAGTCAAAAATGAATTAGATCAAGTCATTTCTTTAGAAAAAATTTTTTTATTGGGAAAAGAAAAAGGAAAGAAAATCTTTAATTGGGAAAATTTTCAAAATGTTTCTGATAATTTAAAGACAGAAGAAACTGATGCTGAAGATCCTGCTGTTATCCACTTTACATCAGGTACAACTGGAAAACCAAAAGGATGTGTTTATACTCATATTGGTTTAGTTGCTAAGATGTCGTTTGATGAAGGAGTTTTAGCAGACTTTAAACAAACTGATATTCATTTGTGTATGGCCGATATGGGATGGATGGTGGGTTCTAAGTCTGCAACAATAGCTTCTGCACATGGAGCACAAATGGTAATCGCTGAGGGAGTTCCTGATTTTCCTGATGAAGTGCGTTTTTGGAAACTTATTGAAAAATACAAGGTTTCCTGGACAGAGCTTTCCCCTGCTCTCATCAGAGCGCAAATGATTAAAGATGAAAAACTTTTTAAAGATTTAGATTTAAGCTCATTAAGAATGATTTGTACTGGTGGAGAACCTTGGACAGAAAAACCTTGGAAATGGTTATTTCAAGTAATTGGTAAGTCTAAAGTTCCCATTATGAATTCAGCTGGTGGCACTGAGGTTTCTGGTTCTATTTTACATTGTTGTTTACATCGTCCTTTTAAGGTTGGATCTTTTAATGCTCCCATTCCTGGAATGAGTGCGGACATCTTAAATTTAGATGGAAAAAAAGTTTCTACAAATGAAATGGGTGAATTGGTCATGAGAAAATCATCAATCGGATTAACAAAGAGTTTATGGAATGACGATAAGCGTTACATCGATAATTATTGGAGTGTAATTAAAGATTACTGGGTACATGGTGATCTTGCAAGTAGAGATGCTGATGGTCATTGGTATTTACATGGAAGATCTGATGATACCATTAAAGTATCAGGTAAAAGAATAGGCCCTTCTGAGCTTGAGAGTGTAATAGTTAAAAGTGGAAAAGCAAAAGAGGTTGCTGCTGTTGGAATACCTGACGCAAATAAAGGGTCAAAAATAATTTTATCTATAGTTCCTGCAGAAAATAATGATCAAAAAGAAAGTTTTTTTGAAGATTTAGTTATAAAAGATTTAGGGAAATCATTTAAGCCTGATAAGGTAATTTTTGTAAAAGATTTGCCTAAAACAAGAAATATGAAAATTATGAGAAGAGTTATAAAATCATGTTTAGCAAACCAAGATCCAGGTGATTTATCAACGCTATTAAATCCAGAATCAGTAGAGGAAATTAGATCTCATGCAATTTAAAGATATATTATATGAAGTTAAAGGTGATTACGCTCATGTCACTATTAATAGACCTAAGGTATTAAATGCTTTTACACCAGTAACTCTTCAAGAACTTAAGGCAGCTCTCGACGCTGCAGAAAAAGATAAAGAAGTTGGAGTAATAGTTTTATCAGGTGCTGGAGATAGAGCTTTTTGTTCAGGTGGAGATATGAATTGGGAAAGCTCTAAAGAATTTCAAGATCATGAATACGAATTTCATATTCACTTAACAAAATGTAGTAAACCAATTATTGCTAAAGTGGATGGATACGCGATTGGTGGTGGAAATCATATGGCTTACTTTTGTGATTTAACTATTGCAAGTGAGAATTCTATATTTGGTCAAAATGGCCCCAGAGTTGGTTCTCCAGCCGGAGGAGCTATAGTTGCCCATTCTGCAAATATTTTAGGACACAAACGTGCAAGAGAAATGTGGATGACTTGCAAAAGATACTCAGCAAAAGAGATGATGAATTGGGGTTTGGTAAATTCAGTAGTGAAAAAAGATAAATTAGATGAGGAAGTTAAAAGGTATGGTGATGAAATATTAAAAGCTGCACCGACTTGTTTAAAGATATTAAAGGCCAGTTTTAGAAAACAATTTGAAGAAATTTTAAAAATTACCCAAAAAGGTATGGTCGAAGAAGTTGCTCCTGATTATTTTAAAACTGGAGAACAGGCTGAAGGCGCAAAGGCCTTTCTAGAAAAAAGAAAGCCAAATTTCAAAAAATTTCGATAATGAAAATTAAATCAATCAAAGCAATCACTTTGAGTATGCCGTTTAGCCATGGAGGTAAAAAAGTAATTTTTCATGGAAAAGAATGGAAAAGTTTAGAATTTAACTTAGTAAAAATTAAAACAGATAAAGGTATCACTGGTTGGGGTGAAGCCTTTGGTTATACAAGTTGGAAAGCAGTAAAAATAGCAATTGAAGAAATGGTGGCTCCTTTACTCGTTGGAAAAGATATGAGTAATATACCGGAACTTCTTTTAACTCTTCAAAAATCTTTGCACTTATTTGGTAGATACGGGATAACAATGTTTGCAATATCTGGTGTTGAAATTGCATTATGGGATGCTTTAGGCAAAGAAAAAAATAAGCCAATTCATGAATTGTTAGGAAAAAAAAATAAAGATTTATTTAAAGCCTATTCAAGTCTTTTTAGATATGGAGATCCAAAAATTATAGAGCAGAAATGTAAGCAATCATTAGATGATGGTTACCAAGCTATAAAACTTCATGAAATAGAAAATGATTGCATTGAAGCTGGAAGAAAAGGAACAGGTAATCTTCCTTTAATGTTAGATACTAATTGTCCTTGGACTTATGAAGAAACATTATCCAAAAAAGATTTTTTAAATAGTATGAAACTTACTTGGTTGGAAGAACCTATTTACCCGCCGGAAGATTATGAAACTCTTGCAAAATTGAATAAAGAACTTGGAATACCCTTAGCCTGTGGGGAAAATGCGTGTACAGAATTTGAGTTTAAATCAATGATCAAACAAAAAGCAGTTACTTTTGTTCAACCATCAGTAATTAAAGTTGGTGGTATTTATGAAATGTTCAAAATTATTCAGCATGCAGAAAAAAATAATGTCTCTGTAATGCCTCACACTGCTTATTTTGGACCAGGTTTTTTAGCTACTCTTCAATTAGCTGCGTTGATGGAAAAAGACACATATATTGAGAGATTTTATTTAGATATTGATCAAGAATTCTACCCAAATTTTAAAAGAGCATTAAATGGGAAATATAAATTACCTTCAGGACCAGGTCTTGGTATTGACTTAGATTATAATAAATTAAGTAAATATGAAATATAGATCTGTTTTATTCGTTCCAGGACATGAAGAAAAAAAAATTAATAAAGCTTATACATTAAATGCAGATTTAATTGTTCTTGACTTAGAGTCAACTGTTCCAGATGATCAGAAAGAAAAGGCTAAAAAAATAATAAAAGAATGTAATATTAATAAAAATCAAACATATATAAGGATAAACAATAATTCAGATTTAGAATTTGTTACATCAGAAAAATTCCCTGGAATATTTCTTCCATTTACAGAAACAAAAAAACAATTAATAGAGATAGATATATTATTAAAAAAAACTGAGAAATTGAAAACTGATATAATCCCAATTTTGGAAAGTATAAACGGTCTAGCTAATCTTAAGGAAATTTGCTCTTTTTCAGAAAGAATTCAAATTATATCTTTTGGATCTCATGATTTAGCTAAATCTATAAATCTTGAGATTTCAGAAGATGAAAAAGAAATACTAGAATTTAGAAAAAATATAGTAAATAAATCTAAAAATATTAAGAGCCCAATTGATACCTCTTATTTAAATTTTAAAGATTTAAATGGATTTGAAAAATCATGTAATATGGTTAAAAAATTAGGTTTTGGTGGTAAAGCCTGTATACATCCGGATCAAGTTCAAATCTCAAACAAAATTTTTTAATGATAAATACTAAGAAACTTTTGTACTTTGCTTACGGTACAAATCTAAATAAAAAAATTTTTTTAAAAAAATATAAAAATACCAAATATCTGAGCAAGCATATTTTGAAAGGATTTGAATTAGTCTTTAGATCAAAATATAGAGTACCAGATATACAAAGAAAAAAGGGTTCCAGTGTAAAAGGCATAATCTATGAAATAGATAAAGCAACCGAGAAAAAATTAGATAGATACGAAGACTATCCTAAGTTATATATAAAAAAATTTTTTAATAAAAATAGAAAAAATGTAATGTATTATTTCATGAAAAGAAAAACTCCTATTTTGAAGCCTGCAAAATATTACCTAAAAGTCATGAAAAGTGGTTATCGACAAAATAACTATAAATTTAATCTTAAATATTAAAGTGAAAAACAAAATAAAGATTGCGGTTGTTGGGATTGGTTTGATGGGTAGTCAACATTTAAAAGCTTTAAGCGTTTCAAAAAAAGCAAAGCTCCATTCAATTGTCGATGTAAATAAAAATTCAATTATTCAAGCTAAAAAATTTAAAGTTCCATTCTATAGATCGTCGACTGAATTACTAGATAACAATAAACCAGATGCCGTAATTGTTGCTACACCTAATCAGTTTCACGAAAAACATACGATAAGTTTTTTAAATGCAAAAATACCTGTTTTATTAGAAAAACCAATTTCCGATAATATTTCAAAAGCAAAAAAAATTATTCAAAGTTCAAAAAAAAATAAAACTCATCTGCTTATTGGCTATCATAGAAGGCACAACAGTATCGTAACTAAAGTAAAGAAACAAATCGATAGCGGAAATCTTGGAAAAATTGTTGCTGCTAATGTTATGTGCTGGTTATACAAAAATAAAGATTGGTACAAAGAAAAATGGCGTATTAAAAAAGGAGGAGGTCCTCTAGGTATTAATCTAGTACATGATATTGATCTTATTTGTTACTTGCTAGGTCCCATAACACATGTTCAAGCAACAACCTCAAATAAAATTAGAAAATATGAAGTTGAAGATACCGCAATTGTTAATTTTACTTTTAGATCAGGTACTTTATGTACATTAAGTGTTTCTGATACAATTGTAGCACCTTACAGTTATGAGCTTACAGCTGGAGAAAACCCTGCATACCCTATAACAAATCAATCAGCATATTTTATTGGGGGGACAAAAGGCTCGATACAATTTCCTAATTTAAAACATTGGTACAATAGAGGTGAGAGAAGTTGGTGGAAACCAATCTATCATAAGGATTTTAATATTCGTTTGAGTAGATTTACTTTAATAAATCAAATTAATCACTTATGCGATGTTGTTTCTGGAAAAGCTAAACCAAAAGTAAGTGGAAATGATGGCTTGCAATCGCTTAAAATATTTGATGCCATACTAAGAAGTACTAAAACTGGGAAAAAAATAAGAGTAAACTAATGAAAAGACTTAAACTTGGTATCATTGGTGGTGGCCCTGGATCTTGGATTGGTCATGTACATAGAATAGCCTCAAGATTCGATGATAAGTATGAAATTGTAGCTGGCGTTTTTTCAAGAAATTATAAAATCAATCAATCTTTTGGGACAAGTATAGGAATAAAAAAAAATAGGTGTTACAAAAATTATAAAGATCTTTGCTATTCTGAAAAAAAAATTAAAAACGGAATCGATGTAGTAGCGATTATGACACCCCCTGGTAGTCATCAAGAAATAGCGGAATTATTCATTAAAAATAACATTCATGTAATATCTGATAAACCATTTGCAGGTTCTCTACCTCAAGCTAAAAAACTTTATAAAACAATTAAAAGTAATAAAAAGATTGTTTACGGGCTCACACATAATTATTCGGCCTATCCAATGGTAAGACATGCTAAAAAATTAGTAGAAGATAAGAAGCTTGGAAATATTGAATATATTAACGTCGAATATGTTCAGGATTGGTCTAACGGTAAAAAGGTCACCCCGGGTTCTGCAAAAAAAATATTTAAATGGAAATTAGATAAAAAAATAGCTGGAGTTTCTACTGTGCTTAATGAAATAGGATCTCATGCATATCATTTATGTAATTACATTACTGGTCTAAAAGGAAAAAGCTTATTTGCAGATATCAAGCAATACTCAAAAAAAATTAAATTTGATACAAACGCTCAAGTTTTCATAAATTACGAGAATGGAGCAAAGGGTTTATTTTGGGCATCAACTACTGCTAAAGGGGGTGTTTATGGATTAAGAATAAGAATATTTGGTTCGATGGGAAGTTTGGAATGGGTACAGAATGACCCCAACTATCTAAAATATAATGCTGCTAATGGTGCAACAAAAGTTTTAGAAAGAGGTTTCAATGAAAGTGGTTTTTCAAAAAACTTTTCAAGAATTAAGTACGGGCATCCTGAGGGATATTTAAGTGCCTTTTCAAATTTATATAAAGAAATTGCATCAAAAATTAATTCAAAAAATAGTAAGAAAAGGTTTTATTTTCCAACAGCATATGAAGGTTTACTTACAGCAAGATTTATAGATGGATGTGTAAAGTCATCATCCAAGAAAAAATGGGTAGCTTTTTAAATGATTAAATCCTGTGTGATAGGATTATCAAAAGTTGGTATAATTCATTGTAAAAGTTTAATAAAAATAAAAAAAACTTCGTTAAATTATATTTTTGATAAAAATTACAATTTGAGTAAAAGACTGTCTAAAAAATTTAAATGTAACACTTCAAGAAACTTCGATAGTATATTAAAAAAAAAAGATATAGAACTATTTATAATTGCATCACCTACAATTACGCATGATTTTTACATAAAAAAATTAATAAAATTTAGGAAAATGATCTATTGTGAAAAACCAATTACAAATAACAATAAAAGCCTTAATAAACTCAAATACTTAATAAAAAAACATAAAATTAAATTTTGCGCTGGTTTAAATCGTAGATTTTCAAAGGAATATGTTGCTTTAAAAAAGAAAATTAACAAAAAAAAAATTAATTATATCCAAATAATATCTAGATCGGCCAATCATAATATTGATTTATCAGTAAGAAACGGAGGTCTTTTTTTTGATAAAGGATTTCATTTTTTTGATTTAGCTTGTTGGTTGAGTAATTCGAAACCAGAGAAAATGATTGTAATTTCAAAATCAATTAGTTCCGAGGATTTCTTAAATAATGGAGATTTCTCAGATGCAATAATTAATCTAAAACTCAGGAATGGAATAGTCGTTGAAATAGTATTTAGTAGAAAGTGCAGATTTGGAAATTTTGAAAAAATTAAAGTGTATGGTGAAAAATTTTCATTAGATTCTGACGACTTTTCTGACAAAAAGACATTATATAATGACTTTTCTGTAAGACACAGAAAGTCATACTTAAATTGTTTAAAAAAATTTATTGAAAGTAAAAATAGTCTCTTAATGAATGAAGCAATATTAACTCAAAAGATATGTGCTGATGCTTTGAAAAAAGCAAGGTACCAGTAATTATAAATATTTACTTAAAGCTCTACTTGCAAGTATTGATGAGGAAATATCAGTTTTAAATGTATTTAAGATTGATTGGGTATTTTCAACCTGCTCCTTAATCTTATTCGGGTCATCAATAAAAGAACTTACAGATTTGAATAAATCTTTTGGATTACACTTAGATTGAAGTAATTCAGGTATTACCTCTTTTCCTGCTGCAATATTAATAATATTTGCGAATTTAACTTTAATCAAAGATCTAACAATTAAATAGTTTAAAAAATTCATTTTATAGAGAATAATGGATGGAACTTTAGATTTGCAAATTTCAAGCGAGACCGTTCCTGATTTAGCAACTGCAAATATAGATTTCTTAAGAGTGTGAGACTTTATTTTATCATCACTAATAATTTCACAATTACTTATATTTTGAGATTTTACGTAAGATTGAATTAAATCATAATGTTGCTTTGTAGAATGAAATATATAAATAAAATCTTCATAACTTTTATTCATTAATTTTATAAAATCTAAGAGTATAGGCATTAAGACATCAATTTCAGATGCTCTACTTCCTGGAAAAATTGATATTAACGCTTTATTTTTTTCAAATATTTGATTGATGTCGATTTTACCTTCAGAAGACTCATCTAATAAGGGATGGCCCACAAATTCATTGCTCATATTCTCTTTATCAAAATACGGTTTTTCAAAATTAAATAATAATAATATATGATCAATAAACTTCTTAATTTTCTTAACCCTTCCTTCTCTCCAAACCCAAACTTGTGGCGCAACGTAATGAATTGTTTTTATATTTGAATTTTGTTTTTTTACACGTTCAGCAACTCTTAAAGTAAAATCGGGACTATCAACTGTAAATAAAATATCTGGATTAAAATCTTTTATAGCTTTAACAGTTTCATTAATTTTTTTATTAATTTTGAAAATATTTTTTATTACATTTGTAAAACCTATGTAGGTAATCTCTTTTAAGTCATAAATCGATTTTATACCTAAAGCTTTTAAATTTTCACCTCCTACACTTAAATATTCAATTCCTGAATTATTTTTTTTTAGTTCTTGAATTACTTTTGATGCCAGTTTATCTCCAGACGGCTCACCTGTTAAAATAAATATTTTTTTCACTTGTGCATTTTCCAAAGTTCGCCCTTGTCAGATAGTAAATAAAGATCTCCGCTCTCATGTATTTTGATATCTCTTATTCTTCCTATATTACCTTTGAATATAATTTCCTCTTTTATAAATTTTGATTTATTAAATTTTATTTTTCTTAAAGATTGGTCTTTAAGAGATGTAATTAAAGCCTCGCCATTCCATTCTTTGAAAGTTTTACCTTTGTAGATTGTCATAGCACTTACTGCGATAGAAGGAACCCAGTACTTTATTGCTTTTGTAAAACCAGGTTTCCATTTTGGACCAATTTTAGTTCCTGAGTAGTTAGTTCCTCCCCAACCTAAAATCTTCCAACCATAGTTTTCTCCAAAATTTGATGTGCCAAACCAATCACCACCTCTAGCACCATGATTAGTCAAATATATTTTATCATCGAAAGGTGAAAGAGACATCCCTTGAGGATTCCTAACACCAATTTGATAAATTTCAGGAAGCCAATCTTTTTTATTAATAAATTTTGGATTATCTTTCGGTATCGATCCATCCAAATTTATTCTAATAATGCTTCCGGGATGTTTAGTGAAATCTTGGGCGATCATGCCCTGGCCTCTTTCTCCAGCAGATACATACAAATGTTTATTTTTTATGACTAGTCTAGATCCAAAATGATATCCAGAATTTATAGGAGGCTGGGCTTGAAAGATGTTTTTAAAACTAAGTTTCTCAGTATTAAGTTTTGCTCTTGCAACAGAAGTGCTGGACATTCCATTTGATCTATTTTCAGAGTATGACACAAATATAATGCTGTCTTTGTGAAGTATATCTAGCAATCCTCCCTGTCCATCTTCTAAGACTTTAAGATTATGACTGATGTCTTTTATTATTTTTTCTTTTAAATTTACAAATTTTATATTTCCAGGTTTTTCTGTAATCAATAGATTTTGGTTATCTAAAAATGTTAAACTCCAAGGTCTATCAAGCCCTTGGACAATTTTTTCTAGTTTAAAGTCGTCAGCACTTAAATTTGTGAACAATAGTAAATAAATTATGAGTATTTTTTTCATTTAATTAGAATAAACATTTTATTTCTATTTGCATATTTAACACTTTGTCTTTTATTTAAAAAAATATTTAATTTATGTTTTAAAACTATTCCTTTTAATCCAGCCATTTTACACTGTTTCAGAGTTTCTAATCCTACGGTTGGAAGATCAACTCTTAAATCTTGTCTTTTTTTTGGAAATTTTATTAGTACTCCATTAGGGAATTTATTTATTTTTTTCACCTTTTTAATCATTTTTTGTGTTCCACCACTTCCCTCAATTGCTACAACTTTATTATTTCTACAAATAGCACCTTGGGTAAATGAGAAATTACCAGACTTTTTAAGAGCTTTTTGCCCACAAAGAATATCTTTTTTATCCAGGGCATTTGGTTTAGTTTTTGTGTAATTTCCTTTAGTCAAACTTATTTCAGGAGTAAGTTTGTTTGAGCTTATAGTTTGAATTTTTTCTCTTTTTAAAATATTTATAATTTGTTTTAGAATTGCTGCATCTCCTAATTTTGAACTTTTTATAATTTGTGGCATATAATAAATCCCTTTAAAATCTAATTTTATAGATTTGAAATTCGGTTTTGTTACTTTTCCTGCAAATAAAACTTTTTTACAATTTTTAGATTTAAGTATAGAAATTATTTTACCGAATTGACCAATTGATACAGCGTAAGAATTTCTATCTTTTTTAAAAATCTTTTTTTTTGTTAAGTCTATAATTAAATATTTACTTTTTCTTTTAACTTTTTTTAATATATATTTTGGAAATTCTGTTTCTCCAAAAATTAACCCAATCATAAATATTTTAACTAAGCGGTGAACAAATTGGTCTTTTTTTATCTTTTTCTATAAATTTTATAACTTCCCCTACTAATTCATTATCTTTATATTCACCATTAATCTTACTTAAATTTTCGTGAAGATTTTTAGAGGCAAATATATCTTTAAAAGCTTTATCTAAACCCATAATTTTTTGATTGTCGTATTTTTGTCTTCGTAAACCAATTAAATTTAGACCTTGTAAATAATTTCTATTACCTATCGATAAACCAAATGGGATTACATCCTTCAGCACGCCTGTCATTCCACCAATCATTGCTAGTCTACCAATTCTTGTAAATTGTTGGACAGCTGAGTTACCGCCTATAACAACCGAGTCTTCTATTGTGACGTGTCCTCCTAGAGGCACATTGTTTGCTATAATTACATTATTTCCAATTATACAATCATGAGCAATATGTGATGAAATCATAAATAAACAATTGTCGCCGATTATTGTTTTTGATCCTCCTCCTGCAGTTCCAGGATTAATAGTTACGTACTCTCGGATTAAATTATTTTTTCCAATTTCTAGAATGGTTTTTTCACCTTTAAATTTCAGATCTTGGGGTTGAGTTCCTATACTTGCAAATGGAAATATTTTTGTGCATGATCCAACTGATGTAGTTCCCTCTATGTGCACATTTGAAACTAATTCTACATTATCTGCTAATTCTACATTCGGTCCTATATAACAAAACGGTCCAATTTTTACGTTCTTTGAAATTTTAGCTTTTTTATCTATTACACTTGAATTATGTATCATTATTTTTTATCAACTATTGTTGCTGACCATTCCGCATCGGCCATCCTTTTTCCATCAACTTTTGCTGTACCCTTGTATTTCCAAACTCTACCATGTGATCTAACTGCTTCTATATCAAGGTGAAGTTCACAATCAGGAATAACAGGGTTTCTAAATCTTGCTTTGTCAACACTCATCAAAAAAACTAATTTGTTTTCATATTCCTTTGGATCTATTCCATGTGCAGTCAAGGCCGCTGCAGCTTGTCCAAAAGCTTCTACTATAAGAACACCAGGCATAACTGGTTGACCAGGAAAATGACCTTGAACGTAAAACCCTTCTTTTTTAACGTACATAATAGCCGTTGCAGATTTTAAAGGAACAATGTTAATTAGCTTATCAATTAATAACATTGGCTCCCTATGAGGTAATAAACTCTCTATTTTTTTCTTATCTATTTCTTTTTCACTCATTTCTTTAAATTTTTTAAAAACTCTTTCAGTGGAACTGCTGGGTAACCCATTACCACTTGATTATCCTCAATATCTTTAACTACTCCACTCCCGCCACCAATTCTTACGTTATTACCAATTTTGAGATGACCTGAAATTCCTGCTTGCCCACCTATGGAAACATTATTACCGATAATTGAACTTCCAGCGAATCCGACCTGACCAGCTATCATACAATCTTCTCCAATTTTTACATTATGAGCAATGTGTACTTGATTATCTATATAAGTATTTTTACCAATTACAGTATCATCGACTGAACCTCTGTCTATTGTACATCCTGTTGCAATCTCAACATCACTATTAATAACTACTTTTCCAAAATGTGGAAACTTAAAATTTTTTCCCTTATTAGGTAAAAAACCAAATCCTTTTTGTCCAATTTTGCAGTTATCTTGTATCACAACTCTTTTATCAATTAGTGAATTTTTTATTATTACGTTAGAACCAATTATACAATTATTACCTATTTGAACGTCATGCTCTATAATTGTGTTGGCACCTATTTGAGAATTTTTACCAATTTTAACATTTTTTCCAATTAAAACATTATTTCCAAACTTTACAGTTTTAAATTTAGATTTTTTTGGTTTTTTTAAAGAAAAATCAGGATAATCTAAATCTGAAAAGGGATACACAATTTTTGATACCCTAGCAAGTTCTACTAAAACTTTTTTGACTATAATTTTCTCTACTGATTTTGGCAGATCCTTAGATAAATTTTCAGTAGTTATGCAAAAGCTAGCTTTTGTTTGATTTGCATGGCTCTTATATTTTTTCGAATCATAAAAAGTTAAATCTAATTTGGTTGCTTCTCCTAAAGGCTTAATATTATTTAATCGAGTTTTTTTTTCAAATTTTTTTCTTGGAAAGAGATCTGTTATGTAGACTTTTTTTTTAAGAAAAAAATTATTTGAAACCATTAAATATTAATTCAACTTAATCGATTTCAATTTTGTGTTTAAAATTTCCATGATTTCTTTAGTTATATCTAAGTTTTTATCAGCCAATATTATATTTTTTTTGTCAAAGACAAGTCTTATTTTTTTTTCCTTCATGTATTCTTCTATTATCGGATTGAGATTTTTTAATAACTCATTTCTTGCTTTAGTTCTATCTTTTGATATTTTTTCAAGGAGATTATTTCTTTCATCTTTTAAAGAAGATACTTTTTTTCTTAAATTATTTACTTTTTTAACATATTCCTCTTGTGAGATTACTTTTTTTTGTTGAATTATTTTTTTTTCTTCCTCTTGGAGTGATTTCTCTTTTTTATTTAATGAGCTTATGCCATCTTTTAATCTTTTTTGAAGACTGTCTTGTACTTTTTTTCCTGCAGAGCTGTTATTTAAAATAAATTTGAAGTCTAAATAATGAGGCATATCTGCAGCAAGATTGCTATTCGAAAAAGATAATATAAGAAAAAATAAAAATATTTTTAAATTTTTCATTAAAAAGTTGTTCCAAGATTAAAGTTAAAACTTTGGGTTACATCAGTATCTGCTTTAGAAAGGTTGGTTGAAAAAACAAAAGATAAAGGTCCAATCGGTGAAAGCCAACTAGCAGCAACACCTGTGGAAGATCTTATTTTATTACTATCATCTAAACTACTGTCATAATCAACTCCCCAAACATTTCCGAAATCTAAAAATAACCCCACATCAGTTTTGTAAGCTTCAGGAAGTAAATTAGGTAAAGTCGCCTCAAAGTTTAATGCTGCCACATAGTTACCTCCAATATGATCTGATCCATCTACCGGTCCTACCTTATTTCTTTCAAATCCACGCAACCTTCTAGTGCTTATAGTTTTTCTTTTACTAATTCTAACATCGTCCTCTCCAATTCCATTTATTGCACTTAAATATAATTTTCCGGCTCCTACTACATCATTTGTTATTGATTTATAATTGGTTACCCTAAAAGTGTTTGAAACTGCTTGTTTGTCAGCAAATATTGGGAATGATTGATCGAATGAAATTATTGAACCACTTGTTGGCATAAAAGCTCTATTCCTAGTATCCTTAGTTATGCCATAGCTTCCCAACAATTCAGAAAATGTTCCACTTTGTTTTTTTAAATTTGCAGATGCTGAGTCAAAAGTCTTTAGATCATCATGACTTATTGAAACTCCAAGATTTGTATAAATATCCTTGAATTGTTCAAAACTTGTATTAATCCCTGCAGCCATAAGTGTATTTTCGTAGCCTTGGTCAGGTTTATCATTTTGTGTGCTTGAGACAAAATAGTTTAATGAGTTACCTAAAAAATTATAATTTGGATCTGTGTAATTTATTCTTCCTGTTAAAGATTCCGAGTCAGTAGAAATATTGAAGTCTAATTTTTTTCCTTCTCCGAGCCAGTTATTTTCAGAAACTGTTGCCTCAAAGCTTCCACCGTCCGTTCCTATACCAGCTCCTGCACTTATTTCTCCAGTTGGCATCTCTTCTACGTTGATATTTATCAGCTTTAAATTCTTTTTTGAACCTTCCAAAACCTCTGTTGTTACATTTCTAAAAATTCTTTTAGCTTTAATTTTAGAAATAGATTTATTTAAATTCAAAGTCGTAAATGGATCTCCCTCATCAATTAACAATTCTGCTCTTATTACACTTTCGTTTGTAATACTGTTACCAGTTATATTTATTCTTTCCACTAATTCTCTTTTGCCCTCATAAATATTAAATTTGATAGATATAGTTTTTTCTAAAACTTTTTCTTCAACATTATGTTCAACAAACTGTAAGTTATTTTTATCTATAATATCATCTATGTCTTCCAATATATTTTTTACTAAAAATGGAGAGTAATATTTTCCAATTATTTTTTCATAAGATTTTTTCAACGGAAAAAAAAGTTCATTATCAAATACTGGTTCTACATTTGTAGTAATCTTATCAATTGTATACCTTGTTCCGGCATCAATTGAATAAATCAAATCAATATTATCTTGATCATTAATTTCTGCACTATTTGAGCTAATGGTTACATCATAATATCCTATAGACTTATAAAAATTTTTCAGTAATCTTATGTCCAAATTTATCAAACTTTGATTAAAGTTTGTGTTTTTTGAAATAAATTTCCAAAATTTATCTTCCTCACTTGCAATAATATCTCGAAGTTTTTTATCTTTAATTTTCTTATCACCAATAAATTTAATACTCGAAATTTTAGTTTTTTTTCCTCGATCTATTTCGATTAACAAATCAAAATTTTCATCATTTACTCGATTTACTTTAGTTTCAACTGTAACAAAGTTATATCCCACTGATGAATACAATCTTTTTATCACGTCCACATCTTTTGCTAAGTTAGATTTAATAAATGAGGCTTTTTCTTTTAATGTAAGATTTTTTTTAATCTGTTCTGATAATTTTTTACTTGGTTCACCTATAATTAAAATTTGATTTAAGACTGGATACTCTTTTAAATTTAATGTTAAAATTTTGTTTTTTAACTCAATATCAATATCTTCAAAAAAATTAGTTGAATTAAGGTTGCCTATTATCTCATTAATCTTTTGTTCGTCTATATC
>CACNYH010000008.1 GCA_902624495.1 uncultured Pelagibacteraceae bacterium
GTCCTAATAGCGTAATAAATAAAACAATTTTCAATTCAGATAATAAAATAAATGAGGAAAAAGTAAAAATTTCTTTTTTAATATTTATATCATTTTTTTTAAGCTTATTTATTTTATCTAGCTTATTAATACTAGATAATATAGGATTTGAAGGATCATTTAAATTATCGATACTTACATTAACTAACACAGTAAATTCAGAGATGTTTGGATTACAAAATTTAAATTTTGCTAATTTGTTAACATCATCAAAAATAAGTTTAATCATTTTTATGATTATTGGAAAAATTGAGCTAGTATCTATTTTTTTAATTTTAAAAAAGATATTATTTAAGGATTAAATGGCAAAAATAGTTATTATTGGAGCAGGCGCAATGGGAACAGCTTTTGCCTTACCATGTCTTGATAATAATCATGATATTAATATAGTTGGAACTCATCTAGAAAACGATTTTATTGAAAAACTTAAAAAAAGTAAAAATATACATCCAGGTTTAAATACAGAAATTCCAGATCAAATAAAGATTTTCAAATTTGAAAAATTTGATGAACTTTTGAATTCTAATATAGATTTAATAGTATTAGG
Organism: uncultured Pelagibacteraceae bacterium; assembly: GCA_902624495.1. Classification (GTDB taxonomy): domain Bacteria; phylum Pseudomonadota; class Alphaproteobacteria; order Pelagibacterales; family Pelagibacteraceae; genus Pelagilacustribacter. The sequence continues at coordinate 587 of CACNYH010000008.1, forward strand.
AATTAGTTCAAAAGGAATTGAGTGGGTTGCAGATCAATTAAGTAGGATTTTTAAGGGAAAAAATTTGCCAAATTTATTAATGTTAACAAAAGGTTTAAGTATTCATAAAAATAACTATGAATTATTAGTTGATAAACTCGAAAGATTGTTAGTTGATAAGGGAATTACAAAAACCAATATCTCAGCAGTAGGTGGACCTTGTTTAGCAGCTGGCTTAGCTAATAGAGTTCACAGCAGCGTTGTTATAGCAAATAAAGATATTAATACCGCAAAAAAAATAGCTAATATGCTTAATACTAATTATTATCACACTTCATATTCAGATGATTTAAATGGTGTAGAGGTATCAGCTGCGATAAAAAATATTTTTTCTATGGCTGTTGGCGCGGCTAAAGGTTTATGTAGCAAAAATATTTCTGATGAAGTTAGAGAAAAGAATTATTTAAATACAGCTTCAGCACTTATTAAACAATCAATTTTTGAAATGGAGATTTTTGTGGAACATCTAAAAGGAAAAAAAGATACTGTAAAAGGACTAGCAGGGTTAGGTGATTTGTACGTAAGCTCAGGTGGAGGAAGAAATGCAAAAATGGGAGCCTATATCGGAGAGGGACTAATATTTTCTGAAGCAAAAAAAACAAAAATGGAAAAAGTTACTGTTGAGGGTGCTGACTTAGCCAAAGAGATCGCAAAGAAAGTAAATGAAGATTTTAATGAGAAACAATTACCTTTAATGCTTGGTATGATTAATGCTATTGTTGAAGACAAAAAACTTGAATTAAATTGGGAGGCTTTTAGATGAAAAAATTTATTATTTCAATTGATGCAGGAACAACATCCAATAGATCAATTTTATTTGATTTAAAAGGAAAACCAATTTTTTCTTCACAAAAAGAATTTACACAATATTTTCCAAAAAGTGGATGGGTTGAGCATAATCCAGATGAAATTTGGAAGACAACAATAAAAACTTTAAAAGATGTAATACAAAAAGCTAAACGTTTAAAAGGTAAAATTTTAAGCATCGGAATCACCAACCAAAGAGAGACTACTGTTCTGTGGGATAAAAAAACTGGAAAACCTGTTTATAAAGCTATTGTTTGGCAAGACAGAAGAACCGAAGAATTTTGTAAAAAGCTGAGAAAGCAAAATAAGGATACGATGGTTTTTAATAAAACTGGCCTTTTAATTGACTCATATTTTTCTGGAACAAAAATTAAATGGATTTTAGATAATATCCCTAAAGCACGGCAGTTAATGAGTAGGAAACAGTTGTTGTTTGGAACAATTGACAGCTTTTTAATTTGGAGACTTACAAAGGGAAAAGTTCATGCAACAGATGCAACAAATGCAAGTAGGACAATGATATATAATATTTCTTCAAATAAATGGGATGATACAATATTAAATCTCCTTAAAATTAAAAAACATATTTTACCAGAAGTGAAAGATTGTGCAGATGATTATGGTCAAACCCATCCTTCTGTAACTGGTAAACCAATACCGATTAATGGAGTAGTAGGTGATCAACAATCAGCAACCATTGGCCAATGTTGTTTTGAACCTGGCTCATTAAAAAGCACTTATGGAACTGGAGCTTTTGTATTATTAAATACCGGTGCTAAAAAAATTTACTCAAAAAATAGACTATTAACAACTATTGCTTACAGAATTAATGGAAAGACAACATACGCAATGGAGGGATCTATTTTTATAGCTGGTGCTGGCGTGCAATGGTTAAGAGATAGAATGAAATTTTTTAAAAAGGCACCTGAAACTGAAAAAATTGTCAAATCACTTCAAAATAACAATGATATTTATTTAGTTCCAGCATTTACTGGATTAGGAGCTCCGTATTGGGACGCTAACGCTAGAGGAGTTTTAAGCGGCATTACTAGAGATACAAGTCCTAAAGAAATAGTGAGAGCTACGATCGAAGCAGTTGCTTATCAAACTCACGATCTTTTTGAAGCTATGAAACATGACGGTTTGAGACCTAAAATTGTAAAAGTTGATGGTGGGATGGTAATGAATAATTGGTTTTCACAATTTTTATCTGACATAATAAATGTAAAAGTATTAAGACCTAAAGTTCAAGAAACCACTGCCTTAGGCGCAGCTTTTATGGCTGGTTTGTATATAGGGATATACAAATCCTTAAAAGATATTTCTAAAAACTGGCAATTAGATAAAAAGTTTTCCTCAAAAATGAAAAATTCATCGAGAAACATACTGATTGATGGTTGGGAAAAAGCTGTTAAGCGTGCCTTGATCAACTAATACACACCTCAGAGTTGTAATTTGAAAACTTTCTGCACTGTACTTTTTAGTTTTATTTTGGTTCAATAAGAAATCAAAAAACAACAACAACGAGGGAAATAATCTATGTTAAAAACATTAAAGAATATTTTAGCTGTTGCTGTTTCAATTTCTCTTTTAACTATTTCTAACGCTGTAGCTGATGGTCACATGGCTGCAATTAAGAAATGGTCAAATGGTGAGTTTAGTCTTTCAACAATTTCTGCAAAAGAAAGAGAGAAAGAACTTAATTGGTTTTACAATGCTGCAAAACCATTCAAAGGAATGGAAATAAATGTATTGTCAGAAACCATTCCAACTCACGTATATGAATCAAAAACTTTAACTAAAGCTTTTGAAGAGATAACTGGTATAAAAGTAAATCACCAGTTATTGGGAGAAGGAGAAGTAGTACAAGCAGTACAAACTCAAATGCAAACTGGAAGAAATTTGTATGATGCCTATATCAATGACTCAGATTTGATTGGTACACACTCAAGACTTCAGTTAGCAGTAAACTTAACAAAGTGGATGAAAGGTGAAGGTAAAGATGTAACTTTACCAACATTAGATATCGATGATTTCATCGGTAAATCATTTACTACAGGTCCAGATGGTGATTTATATCAATTACCTGACCAACAATTCGCTAACCTTTATTGGTTTAGAAAAGATTGGTTTGACAGACCTGAAATCAAAAAAGGTTTCAAAGCCAAATACGGATACGATCTAGGTGTACCAGTTAACTGGTCTGCTTACGAAGATATCGCTGAATACTTTACAAAAGACGTAAAGAATATCGACGGTGTTAGAGTATACGGTCACATGGACTACGGTAAAAGAGCTCCAGACTTAGGATGGAGAATGACTGACGCGTGGTTATCAATGGCTGGTGCAGGTTCAGTTGGTAAACCTAACGGAGTACCAGTAGATGAGTGGGGAATAAGAATGGAAAAAGGTTCTTGTAACCCAGTTGGTGCTGACGTAGCAAGAGGTGGGGCTGCTAATGGTCCTGCTGCCGTATATGCAATCAGAAAATGGGATGAGTGGTTAAGAGCTTATGCACCTCCAGGTGCTGCAGCGATGGACTTCTATCAGTCTCTGCCAGCTTTATCATCAGGAAACGTTGCTCAGCAAATTTTCTGGTATACAGCGTTCACGGCATCAATGGTTGCTCCAAAGAGTTCTGGAAACAAAACAGTTGATGATAACGGTAATCCTTTATGGAGAATGGGACCATCACCAAAAGGTCCTTACTGGGATGAAGGTATGAAGCTTGGTTATCAAGATGCTGGATCATGGACTTTATTTAAGTCTACTCCAGTTGATAGAAGAAAAGCTGCATGGTTATACGCTCAGTTCGTAGTATCAAAAACTGTTGATCTTAAGAAAAGTGATGTTGGTTTAACTATAATTAGAGATAGTACAATTAATCACAAACACTTTACGAAGAGAGCTCCAAAACTTGGCGGACTTGTAGAATTCTACAGATCTAAAAACAGAGTATTGTGGTCACCAACAGGGATCAATGTTCCGGACTATCCGAAACTTGCACAAATCTGGTGGCAACAAATTGGAGATGTGAACTCAGGTGCGTTTACTCCACAACAAGCTATGGATCGTCTTGCAGAAGAGATGAACTTAGTTATGTCTCGTATGGAAGCTGCTGATAAAGCAAACAATACATACGGTGGATGTGGTCCAAGATTAGCTAAGCCGAAAGGCGCTGCTTATTGGTTGAAACAACCGGGATCGCCAAAAGCTAAACGAAATGAGAAACCTAAAGGTAAAACAGTTCCATTCGAAAGAGCTTGGAAGTAATTTAGGTTTAATCTAAATTTAAAGGGGGCTTAACAGCCCCCTTTTTTTAAAACAGATTTCAAAAAATATGAGCTTAGAATTAAAAAATGTAGAAAAAAAAATAGGGTTAGACACTCATATATATTCAACAAATTTAAAATTAGAAAAAAATACAATTAATATTCTTTTAGGCCCAACTCTATCTGGCAAGACAACACTTATGCAAATTATGGCCGGTTTGGACAAACCCACCAATGGAGAAATTTGGTTTAATGAAAAGAATGTAACAGGAATGAAAGTGCAAAAAAGAAACGTCTCAATGGTCTATCAACAATTCATAAATTATCCTAATTTTACTGTTTATGACAACATTGCATCACCTTTAAAAATAACTGGTGTTAGTTCAGATGAAATTAAACAAAGAGTAGGTAAAGTTGCCGAACTATTAAAATTATCTGCAATGTTAAATAAAAAACCCAATGAATTATCAGGAGGGCAACAACAAAGAACAGCTTTAGCAAGAGCTTTAGTTAAAGACTCCGATTTAATACTATTAGACGAACCTCTTGCAAATCTAGATTTTAAACTTCGGGAAGAGTTAAGAGAAGAACTTCCTAAATTGTTTGAGGATAGAGATTGCATAGTTGTATATGCTACTACTGAACCATCTGAAGCTCTTCTTCTAGGGGGAAATACAGCTACTTTATTGGAGGGAAAAGTAATTCAGTATGGAAAAACCTTGGATGTTTACAATAAACCAAATTCTTTAGTATCAGCACAAGTGTTCAGTGATCCTCCAATGAATATTACAAAAATTAAGAAGTCTGGTGAAAGTTGCTCTTTTTTAGATAACTCAGTTAATTGGAAAACTAAGATAAATATTAAAGACGGTGAATATAAAGTAGGAATAAGACCCCACAATATTACAACTTACAAAGAGGGTAATAACTCTCTAGAAATTAAAGGGAAAGTTTTAATTTCCGAATTGAGCGGATCTGAAAGTTTAATCCACTTTACCAGAGGAAATTTAAATTGGGTTTCTTTATCTAATGGTGTTTTTCAAAAAAATGTTGGGGATGAAATGAATTTATATATGAACGCAGACGAATTTATTTATTTTGATGAGAATGAGAGGTTGGTAATTAATGGCTAAAATTACTTTAAAAGATTTAAGTCATAGTTATTTAAAAACTCAATCATCTGATGCTGATTGGGCTGTAAGAGATGTGAACATTGATTGGGAAGACGGTGGAGCTTATGCTTTATTGGGCCCTTCAGGTTGCGGAAAAACAACTCTATTAAATATTATTTCAGGTCTAATTAACCCAACTAAAGGTGATATTTTATTTGATGATAAAATGGTATCAAATTTAAATCCCGTAGAACGAAACATAGCCCAAATATTTCAGTTTCCAGTCATTTACGACACGATGACTGTTTACGATAATTTAGCTTTTCCGTTGAAAAATAGAAAAATAGAGGAAGACAAAATTAAAGCTAAAGTCCATGAAATCGCAGAGATGCTTGAACTATCTTCAACATTAAGCAATAGAGCTTCAGGACTAACCGCTGATGGTAAACAAAAAATATCTTTGGGAAGAGGCTTGGTAAGATCAGATGTTAACGCTATTATGTTTGACGAACCACTTACAGTTATTGATCCACATTTAAAATGGATTCTAAGATCTAAGCTTAAAGAACTTCATCAAAAAATAAATAGAACAATGATTTACGTTACTCACGATCAGACAGAAGCATTAACATTTGCAGATCAAGTGGTTGTAATGCATGAAGGCCAAATTGTACAAACAGGAACACCAGTTGATCTTTTTGAAAAACCAAAACATACTTTTGTTGGATATTTTATAGGATCTCCAGGTATGAATTTACTCCCATGTGAATTTAAGGGAGGCGATGTTATGCTAAATGGAAAAAAAATTGAGACTCACACAAAAGTAAAATCAAATAACTTCAGCAAGACCGAAATTGGTGTAAGACCAGAATTCATAAATTTTAGTTCGGACGGCATTCCAGTAAAAGTACTTTCAGTAAGTAACACTGGTAGACACAAAATTGTAGACACTCAAAGTCAAAGTGGAAAAATTAAAATGATTGCAAAGGCAAGTGAAGATATTCCTTCAGGATCTGCATTCTTGAGTTTTAAGAAAGAATATACCTATGCCTATGGAGATGATTGGATTATAGAATGAATAAAACGATAAATCAAAAAGCCTGGTTCTTTGTAATCCCAGTTTTTGTTCTGGTAGCCTTTAATGCAATTATACCATTAATGACAGTAGTGAATTATGCTTTCCAAGAAACTTTTGGAAACAATGTTTTTATGTGGGAAGGAACAAGATGGTTTAAACAAATTATGCTTTCTGAAAGATTTCATGCCTCACTAGGTAGACAGTTTTTATTTACGTTTATAATTTTATTTATTCAAATACCTTTAGGAATAGCTATAGCGCTTACAATGCCAAAAGAGGGAATAGGTGTTCCGATTTGTTTAGTATTAATGTCTATGCCATTATTAATTCCATGGAACGTAGTGGGAGCAATGTGGAATATATTTGCACTACCAGATATCGGTTTCTTAGGACACTCGTTAAATGCATTAGGATTTGATTATAATTTTACTCAACAAATTGGAGATGCATGGTTTACGACAATCTTAATGGATGTATGGCATTGGACATCATTAGTAGTTTTATTATCTTATGCAGGCTTACAATCAATTCAGCCAGCTTATTATCAAGCTGCAGAAATTGATGGGGCAAGCCGGTGGGCTGTATTTACAAAAATAGAATTACCAAAAATGAAGAAAGTACTCACTATCGCAATACTTTTAAGATTTATGGATAGCTTTATGATTTACACTGAGCCTTTTGTTTTAACCGGTGGTGGACCAGGAAATGCGACAGCATTTTTATCTATTGATCTAGTAAAAATGGCTTTAGGCCAATTTGATTTAGGACCTGCAGCAGCAATGTCATTAATATATTTCTTTATTGTATTATTAGTTTGTTGGGTTTTCTACACTTTAATGATGAGAAATGAGGGCAATCAATGAAAAAAGCTAAGTGGGTAGTTCCAACAATTTATATTATTTTTTTAATGCTTCCAATTTATTGGTTATTAAATATGTCATTTAAAACAACTACCGAAATCATTAATACTTACACTTTATGGCCGCAAGAATTCACTTTAGAAAATTATAAAACGATTTTTACAGATAGTACTTGGTATACTGGCTATCTTAACTCAATTTATTATGTAGTGATGAATACAGTTATATCTGTTGCTGCAGCGTTGCCTGCTGCTTACGCTTTCTCAAGATATAAATTTTTAGGAGATAAACACTTATTTTTCTGGCTTTTAACAAATAGAATGGCACCTCCCGCAGTGTTTGCTTTACCGTTTTTTCAATTTTATTCTTCAGTAAATTTATTTGACACTCATGTAGCTGTGGCTCTTTCACATTGCTTATTTAATATCCCACTAGCAGTATGGATTTTAGAAGGATTTATGTCCGCTGTTCCAAAAGAGTTAGATGAAACAGCTTATGTGGATGGTTATTCATTTTGGAGATTTTTCTTTAAAATATTCATACCCACTATTACTGCAGGTATCGGTATTACTATGTTTTTCTGTTTTATGTTTTCTTGGGTAGAATTATTATTAGCTAAAACACTTACAGCTGTAGCAGCTAAGCCTATAGCTGCGACCATGACTCGAACAGCCAGCACATCTGGTTATGAATTAGGTTTATTAGCAGCAGCAGGAAGTTTGACAATTATACCTGGTGCAATAGTAATTTACTTTGTAAGAAACTATATAGCGAAAGGATTTGCGTTAGGACGAGTATGATGATGTTTAATGTTTTAAATGCCGCCACGTGGGGTGATATGGCTAAAAAGAAAGAGAAGGGATTCTTCGATTTTGAATTTATCACTTGGATGGCATGGACTTGGCAAACTGCAGCATTTTTTATTTTTATAATTTTATGTTTAACAGCGATGGTTGTTTGGGAGAAAAAATCACCAGGAGGTGGTCCAAGAAAAGGCATTTTAGGTTTAGACACTACAAGAGGTGACAGATTATTTATTTCTTTGCTTGGAAGTGCTTTCATACATTTATTTTGGTTGGCTCTAGTTGGAAGTGTATTGTGGATTGCAACAATAATTTGCATTGGCTATGCAGTTGTTGTATTTAGATACGTCTAAATATTATTCATTAAAGGAGATTAAATGGTTAAAGTTGGCATTAATGGTTTTGGAAGAATAGGTAGATTAATTTTAAGAGCTATTCTTGAAAATTATAAAAATAAAATTCAAGTTGTTGCAATAAATGATTTAGGGTCAATAGAAACTAATGCGCACTTAATTAAATACGATAGCACTCATGGTATCATTAATGAAGATATTCAGACTTCAAAAGATGGGTTTAAAATCGGTAATCAAGAAATAAAAGTTTTTGCAGAAAAGGATCCAGCTAATATCCCTTGGGGAAAAGTGGGTGCTGATGTAGTTTTAGAATGCACTGGTATATTTTTAGACAAGTCATCAGCAGAAAAACATATTAAAGGTGGAGCAAAAAAAGTAATAATTTCTGCTCCTGGTAAAGAAGTAGATTTTACGATTGTCCAAGGTGTTAATAGTAAAGAGTTAAAAAAAGAGCATAATATTATTTCTAACGGGTCATGTACGACAAACTGCTTAGCTCCAGTTGCAATGGTTTTAGAAAAAACTTTTGGAATAAGTTATGGTTATATGACTACAATCCACAGTTATACGGGTGATCAAAAACTTTTAGATACATTGCATAAAGACTTAAGAAGAGCTCGTTCTACTGAAGGAGCAATGATACCCACTTCAACAGGAGCCGCCAAAGCAATGAGTTTAGTTCTGCCGAGTTTAAAAGGAAAGTTAGATGGAACAGCCATAAGAGTCCCAACACCGAATGTTTCATTAATTGATCTAACATTAGTTACTGATAAAGAAGCAACACCTGAAAGTATAAATGAAGCTATGACAAAAGCAGCGAGAGGTGAATTAAAAGGAATTTTAGATATAAACCAAAAACCTCTTGTATCAAAAGATTTTAATCATAATCCTCATAGTTCAATTTTCGATGTTACTCAAACTCAAGTTATTAAAGGAAAATTTAGTCGAGTGCTTTCATGGTACGATAATGAATGGGGTTTCTCTAACAGAATGTGTGATACTACAATACAAATAGCCGGTTTAATTTAGTTATTAGATTTTTCAGCTTCCTCAATTAATTTAAGGGTATTTTTTGGAATATCAGAATTACCAGTTTTAGCATTTGAAACGCTAGAAACCTTTTTAGTTTTATTCCTTTTTAAATTTTGAAGATCATCTACTGCTGAGAGAATCTCATCAATACTAAAATTATCTTCCATTAGGAACCAACTTTATAAAGTCTCACCATGTTAGTCATACCTGCCTTTCCAAAAGGCAAACCAGCAGTGATAACTACAAAGTCATTTTTTTTAATAAATCTTAGTTTTTTTATAATTTCTTTAGAAATAGACATCATATCTTTCCATCCATTTGCATCTCTACTATTTATAGATTGAACACCCCAAAGTAATGACACTTGTCTACTTACGTTTATATTTGGAGAAATAGTTACTATTTTAGCTGCTGGACGCATAGCAGAAACAAGTTTTGCAGATTTTCCAGAATTGGAAAAAACAATTATAGCTTTAACGTCCGGGTTATAAGCCATATCTTTGACAGAGAGAAGAATAGATTTAACCGGATCCTTGTTGGTAATGATAGAATTTTTGAAATCTTCTATGTGTTCTCTTTTATATTTTTCAGTTGATAGGATAGTTTGAGTCATTGTCGAAACAGCTTGGGTAGGAAATTTACCAATAGCTGCCTCTGCGGATAACATCACAGTATCAGCGCCTTGAAATATTGCAGTTGCAATATCATTAATCTCTGCTCTAGTAGCAGTATTATTTTCAATCATACTTTCTAACATTTGTGTAGCCACAATTACAGATTTAGAAAATTGAGAACATTTTTTTATAAGACTTAATTGAACTTTTGGTACTTCACTATGACCAATATCAATCGCCAAATCTCCTCGTGCAATCATTATTGAATCAGTAGCTTGAATAATCTTTTTAATATTTTTTAGAGCATGTTTATTTTCTATTTTAGAAATTATGCCCATATCTTTTTTAATTAATTTTCTCGTCTCAAGAATTAACTTTTCATTTTGTAAATAAGAAAGGGCAATCCAATTACATCCAAGTTTAACTGCAGTCTTAATATCCTTCTTATCTTTTCCGGTAAGTTTATTGAAAGTTATGTCTAAATTTGGAACATGAAAACTTTTATTACTTTTAATTACACAATTTTGACTTCGACATTTTGTAATTACAGAATTTCCTTTTTTTCCGATTACAGAGAAAAGATACTTTCCATCATCAATTAAAATCTTATTTCCTTTTTTTAACTTTTTTATAATTTTTGGATATGGAAAAGTTACTCTTTGAGAATTCCCAGGAGATTTTTTATTATCGAACACAAATTTTTGATTAAAACTAATTTTTTGATTTTCTTTTTTAACTTTACCTACTCTCAGCTTTACACCTTGTAGGTCAGCTATCAAAGACAATTTTTTTCCATTTTTTTTCTCTACTTTTCTTATCCGTGAAATTATTTTATTAATCCCATTTGTGTTATGACTAAAATTTATTCTGAACGCATCAACACCAAGATCTACAAGCTTTTTTAACTTATTTTCGCTATAAATAGCTGGGCCTAAGGTAGCTATAATTTTTGCTTTTTTTTCCATTAAGAGATTTTTATGTTATAACACCACTTCTCTTAAAAAAGAATATTAAAGAAACATTAATTTAAATGAATAAAAAAATAGGAATTTTAACTAGTGGAGGGGATTGCGGAGGCCTTAATGCTGCAATTAGATCAATTTTTTATAGAGCAAAAAATAAATACAAAATGGATGTATACGGAATAAGAGATGGTACTGCAGGCCTAATCAAACGTCCAGTTGATGTCATGCAACTAACTCATAAAACTTTTGGAGGATACTTATTAAGACAAGGTGGAACTTTTTTAGGATCTACTAATAAAGGTAATCCTTTTAAAATTCCTACAGGTAACGGCAAACATGTAGATAAATCTAAAGAAATTATAGAGGGATATCACTCAATGAAACTTGATGGTTTAATAATTATCGGTGGAGATGGTAGTATGCAAATTTTAAAAAAATTAGCTAAAGATGGTGACATGAAAATAGTTGCTATTCCAAAGACAATAGATAACGATGTAGGGGCAACAGAAAGCTCGATAGGTTTTCATACCGCCGTGGATGTTGCAACTCAAGCATTGGATAATTTACAATCTACAGCAGCTAGCCACAGAAGATCCATGATACTTGAGGTTATGGGCCGTGATGCAGGACATATCGCACTTAATGCAGGTATAGCAGGAGGTGCAGACATAATTTTAATTCCTGAATTAAAGTATTCAATAGATGGAATTATTAATAAACTTAATTCTATGAAAAAAAATGATATTCAACATTCATTAATCATAGTCGCTGAAGCGGTTAAGAAAGAGAATGGTTCACGAGTAGTTCATAAATATATGGACGGTGAGCAAAGACTTGGCGGTATTGGAGATTATATAGCTCAAGAATTGATGAAGAAAACGGATGTTGAATGTAGAGTAACATCACTTGGTCACGTTCAAAGAGGAGCTCCCCCAACAGCGAGTGACAGAATATTAGCTAGTGCTTTCGGGGTTTACGCTGTAGATTTATTAAACCAAAAAAAATTTGATCGAATGGTTGCTTGGAGAGACAGAAGAGTTGTTGATGTACCTATTGATGAAGGCATCAAAACATATAAAAATGTCGAAAGAAAAGATTCTTTAGTTGAAACAGCTCTCTCATTAGGAATTTATTTAGGAGACGATATTTAATGAGAGATAAAAATTCAAATTTAGTCGCTAATAGACTTGTAAAAGCTTTTCTTAAAAACAAAATTATAAATCCTATTTCAAGTAAATACACAAAAAAACTTTTAAGTGCTGATAAATTTAGAAAATTATGTGAGAGTAAAGTTAAAAAACCAATTGCAGGATTTAAAGCAGGGGGAACGGCGATACCTGTTATAAAAAAACTAAAAGAAAAAGAACCTTTCTACGCATCGGTATATAAGCATAACGTCCTTAAAAATAATAAATCTATAAGAATAAATAAATATACTTTAGGTATTGAGCTTGAGGTCTGCTATCTTCTTAAAAAAAATTTCTTTGATTTTAAAAAAAAAATATCAAGAAAAAATATGAAAAAATTTATAAACTATATCGCACCATGTATTGAAGTAGTTGGCTATAGGCAAAAGAAAAAAGGCATAAAGAGTTTTGGAGACCTATGTTCTGATTTTGGTGCAAATGTAAAATTTATCATTGGTCCAAAAAAGAAATTTAGAAATAATAACGTTAGAAACTTAAAAACAAATATTTCTAATTCAAAGATTAAGCAATCCGTAAATGGAAACACCAATACTGTTTATATAAATCCAATGAATTCTTTATTGTTTGTTTTAAAAAAACTTCAAAGAGATAAAGTAAAACATGATGATGATTTTTATGTTTTTACTGGCTCATCAGTTGGAGTTGTTCCAATTCTTAGCAAAGGTATTTACAAGGGAAAAATTGAAAAATTGGGATCAGTTAAAACTAAAATTAATTAGACAAAAAATAGCCGCCAACCACTAAAATAATAATCCCTGAGATAAATTTAATATTTCTTAGAAATGATTGTTTTTTCTCACTCTGAAATTTCCTTTTAGAAAGAAAATAGATATTTGTTTCAGCTTTATTCCTAAATTTAGGTCTTAAGGGCGATGGAATAGACTTGTTTTCAATATTTTTGAATTTTTTAGGATTAATTTGCAACATAAGTCTATTAACTCCATTTCTTTAAAGTTATCAACAAATTTTACAATTCAAAAGTGCGTCAATATTGCAAATGATAATCATTATCAGAATATTGTAATTGATTATCATTATTAATAATGAGGGAAATAATGAAAAAAACAATAATAATAAGCTATCTATTTTTAGTTGCATTTGCTGGAAGTTTGTTTGCAAATGAAGTGAATATATTTAGCGCAAGGCATTATGACTCTGATGTTCAACTTTATGAAAAATTTACTGCTAAAACAGGAATTAAAGTAAACGTTGTATCAGGAAAGTCAGGTGCTTTAGAAAAAAGGATAATAGAAGAGGGAGCTGATAGCCAAGCAGATCTTTACATTACAGCAGACGCTGGAAGACTTGGTGCTTTCGAAGCTAATCTTCAAGGTGGGCTAACAAGTGCAGCCATTAAATCAGCTGTACCTGGTAACTTTAGAACGTCAAAATGGACCGGTATAGCGAAGAGAGCTAGAATTGTTTATTTTGCTCCAGAAAGAGTAAGTGGTGCAGAATTAGCTGGTTTAACTTATGAAAGTTTAGCTGATCCAAAATGGAAAGGTAGATTAGTAATTAGAGCTTCAAACAATATTTACAATCAATCACTTGTAGCTTCATTAATTAAAAATAATGGAAAAGGAAAAATTGCTGATTGGTCAAAAGGTATGGTTTCAAATATGGCTAGATCGCCTAAAGGTAATGATAGAGCCCAAATACTTGCTGTTGCTGCAGGAGAAGCGGATATAGCAGTAGCTAATACTTATTACTTAGCACTTATGCTTTCTGGAAAAAAAGGACCAGAACAACAAGCAGCAGCTAAAAAAGTGAAACCTTTCTTCCCTAATCAAGATGGAAGAGGTACTCATATGAATATTAGTGGTGCGGGACTTGTAAAAGGAGCACCGAATAAAGCTAATGCAATAAAATTAGTTGAGTTCTTATTAAGTGAAGAAGCTCAAAATCATATTGTAAATAATACTTTTGAGTATCCAATGATAAAAGGTGTGTCTCCACATCCACTTGTTGTAAATATGGGATTAGATTTCAAACAAGATCTAAAAACAAAAGTTGTTAATTACGGAAAAAGACAAGCAGATGCTTTAGAAGTAATGACAGCAGCAGGCTGGAAGTAGTTGTTAATTATATGAGGCGGACAATAAAAAAAGAAATTAATTTGAATAAATTAAAGACAGGTTGTTCGCCTTGTATGTCAGAAGCTAAAAAAATGGAACAGAAAATTTCCAATAGAAAAATTTCTGAAATTAAAATTGAGGAAGTAAAATTAATTGTTTCTTCAATGTTTAAAAAAGATTAAAAGTTTGACGTCAATTTCTCTGGCTTAAAATGCTAGCTTATATCTACACTCAAGCCGCTTTAGCCAGAGAACCTAAATTTAATATATGATATTAGATATTTTATACGCAACTCAGACTGGGAACGCCGAAACAGTAGCAAAAAAACTTCAATTATTGGCAAAAAATCAAGGATTTAATGTTAATTTAGTTGAAATGAACTATCATAACATTAATTCATTTAGGACTTTAAGAAATGTTGCAATTGTAACTTCAACTTATGGAAATGGAGAAGTACCTGAAATGGGAATAGATTTTTGGGAGGAGCTAAAATTATCAAAAGTTGAAATGGTAAATTTAAGATATGGATTAATTGCTTTAGGCGATAAATCCCATGAAATATTTTGCGGAGCCGGAAAAGCAATTTCAAAAAAATTAGATGAACTTAAATGTATAAAGGTTATACCAAATTTAGAGTGTGACGGAGATACCGAAGGAACTTATGAATGGAGTATTAAATTTTTAGAAAAGCTTAAATTAAAAGCTTATTATAATGACAAAGTATAATATATGGTTTTTTGGTTCATTGATGGTAGCATCGATAGTAGCTTTGCCCATAGTTACAGTTTTTTTTAGTTTTTTTAATGAGACAAGTAACTATTTTTACTTATTAAAAAATACATTTTTATTCGAATATATTTTTAACTCTATTACAATCTTATTTTTCGTTATTTTTTTTACACTCATTTTAGGAATTTTTTCTGCATATTTTGTGTCTTTTTATGATTTTCCGTTGTCAAACTTTTTTAGTTGGGCGTTAATCTTATCATTTGCAGTTCCTGGTTATATTTATGCATTTTCAATAATTGCTTTTTTTGAAAATTATGGCACAGCTTTTTCTTTATTAACATTTCTTTTTGGTGAAAATAATTATAATCCAATCATACCTAAAGTAGATGGATTAATTGGTGCTATATTATCTATATCATTTTCTTTATTTCCATATGTATATGTATTGACGAGAGCATCATTTTATTATCAATCGAGTAACTATATTGAGGTAGGAAAAAACCTAGGACTTTCCTCTAATGAAACTTTTTTTAGGATAGTATTGCCCTCTGCAAGACCAGCAATAACTGCAGGATTAGCCTTAGTATCAATGGAATGTTTATCAGATTTTGGCACTGTATCATTTTTTAGTGTCAATACGTTGACAACTGGAATTTATAATTCTTGGCTGTCTTTTGACGACTTAAACACAGCAAATCAGATATCTTTTGTATTACTCATTTTCATTCTTTTACTTTTTTCGGTAGAAATTTATTCAAGAAAAGAAGCTAGGTATCATCAGCCAGGTAGAGGTTTTAAGCCAATCACTAAAATTAAACTCACAGGAAATAAGACTATACTTCCAGTTTTAATTTGCACATTAATTTTTCTGTTAAGTTTTATTTTTCCAGTTTCCCAGATGATTTATTGGACAGTTAAGTTTCCAAAATATATTCAAGACATAGATATGTTCAAAATAAACTTAAATACTTTAATGTTAGTCGGATTAGCTAGCGCTTTTATTGTAACTATTTCTTTATTTATTAACTATGGAAGCAGAATATCAAAAAGTAGAATTTTAAACTACATTACAAATTTTTCAATTTCTGGCTATGCGATACCAGGAGTTATTTTAGCAGTTGCTTTTATTACTTTCTTTTCAAATTTAAGTGATTTTTTATCAAACAACTTTGATTTTAAAAGTTCGAAGAGCATATTTATAGGATCTATTTTTGGATTATTATTGGCTTATTTTATTAGATTTTTTTCTCTATCTTTTAATGGAATAAAGTCAAGTTATGAAAAAATTAACAATTCTATAGACGAAAGCGCTTATCTTCTAGGTTATTCTAAGTTTAATACATTTTTAAAAATACATGTCCCTTATTTAAGTACTAATATAATTCTAATAATTTTATTAATTTCACTAGAGGTAATTAAAGAATTACCAATGACTATGATTTTAAGACCATTTAATTTTGAAACATTTGCCACTCAGGCTTACATTTATGCATCTCAAGATTTACTTGAAGCGGCTGCTTTACCATCTCTTTTTCTGATATTCTGGTCTACTATTTTGATACTTCTATCATCTAGATATATACTTTCAAAAAAAAATTAATATAATCAAATAGATGAGTAGTAATTTTTTTGAGATCCAGAACGGTAATTTTTCCGCTAGCGAAAAAAATAAAGTTAATAATGTAAATTTAGCAATAGAAAAACAAGGTGATATTATTTCTTTGTTAGGTCCTTCTGGAATAGGTAAAACTACTATTCTAAGAACAATTGCAGGTCTACAAAAATTAAGCAAAGGCAATATAAAACTTAGAAATACAATTTTAGCCTCTGACGAAATCCATATTGAACCTGAAAAAAGAAATATAGCTTTATCTTTTCAAGATAATTCTCTTTTTCCTAATTATAAAGTTATTGATAATATAAATTTTGGAAAAAAAAGATCTAATGGTCATAGCTCAAATTTAGATGTGAATGAAATAATTAAATTATTAAGAATTGAACCTATATTAGAAAAATATCCTCATCAAATAAGCGCTGGAGAGGCTCAAAGGGTTTCATTAGCTAGATCTTTAATGTCAAAACCTGATTTATTATTGCTAGACGAACCTTTTTCAAACATAGATCAAAGTTTAAAGGACGAGATTCAAGTTTCAGTTAAAAAACTTTTAAAAAGAATTAATTTAACAACCATAATAGTCACACATGATTCTTACGAGGCTTTCTCAATGGCAGATAAATGTGGAATTATTTTAAATCAAGAGCTCAAACAGTATGATATACCCTATAATGTTCATCATGAGCCCAATTCAATAGCTGTAGCTAATTTTTTAAATAAAGGGATTTTTATAGAAGTTCAGGTAGTTGATAGTGAATGTGCAGTTCATAGATTAAAGCATGAGGAATTGGGTGAAATAAGGGGCAAATTATCTAACAATTTCACTTCAGGTTCAAAAGTAAAACTTCTTTTACAACCTGAAGACCTTGTTCATGATGACCAAAGCAAATTAAAATTAGAGGTAGTAGATAGGAAATTTAGAGGAACAAATTTTATTTATACGTTAAAAACAAAAAAAGGTGAACATTTGCCAGTATCTGTTCATTCTCATCATATTCATCAACATGAGAAATCTGAACAATTTGGAATAAAGTCTCCGATTTATATTGACCACTTAGTATGTTTTTAAGTAAATATAATAATATTTGGCGCCCTTAGCTCAGCTGGATAGAGCATCGGTTTTCTAAACCGAGGGTCGTAGGTTCGAATCCTTCAGGGCGCGCCAATCTTTAAAGTGGAAATTCACAATGATTAAAATCAATTTTAAAAAGAAATTCGAACAATTTTGTAGATCAAAAAAATATGAGAGAAATGAAAATCAAATCGAAATAGTCAATTTATTGGAAAAATTCCTTAATAGTAAAACAAAATCCCTACTTTTTTTTAAAAATAGAAATTTTAAATCTTGCTTTTATCTACATGGTAATGTGGGTGTTGGCAAAACTATGATACTTAATTTTGCCTATGACGTGATAAAAGTAAATAAAATTAAAAGTCATTTTAATGAATTTATGATTAAATTTCATGATTTTAGACACGAAAAAAAAGACGAAAAATCTATCCTTCAATTCGTAAAAGAACTAAAAAATAAATATGAATTGATCTATTTAGATGAATTTCAAGTAACTAATATCGTAGATGCTATGATATTAGGTAAATTGTTCGAGACAATTTTTTTAGAAGAAATTAAAGTTATTATTTCAACTAATACAAAAGTTAGTGAACTTTATAAGGACGGATTACAACGAGATCAATTTTTACCTTTTATCAATATAATTGAAAAAAACTCAATACAAAAAGAATTACTTTTAGATGAAGATTATAGAATTCAAAATAAAGATAAAAAACAAAAAATTTTTTATCCCGTAAACGAAAAAACATTATTTAATATTAATCAAAATTTTAGAGTTATAACGAGAAATCTAAAAAAAGAGGAAAAATTGATTAATACAAAAGGAAGAAAATTTAAAATTGACAATTATTATGAAGGTGTGACTAGGTTTAATTTTAAAGAATTATGTGATGAGAATTTAGGAGCTGAAGACTATCTAAATATAGCTAATATTTGTAGTCATATTTTTATAGAGGAGATTCCTAATTTTAATGAATATAATTCTAACCAACAATTGAGATTTATTACTTTAATAGATATTTTGTATGATAAAAAAATTAGCTTAACTTTATCAATGGAGTCAGAACTTGAAAAAATTAGTTCTTCAAGAAGACATTCTGAAATATTCAAAAGAACAGTAAGTAGACTTTATGAAATGACTGCATCAAAAGATTCTTAATTTAAGGTTGTATTTATAGGTATTTAGTTAGAATTCATTTAAATTAACCTAGATGTTGAGCTTCATAAAATTGAAGTCATTCAAAAATAAATTATATTAGAGATGTTTTGAATTCGTTATTCAAAAATATTGTTAACAATAAAAAAAAGGAAATCTTAAATGATTAAATCTATCAAAACTTGGATTTTAGTTGGATTTGCATCTTTACTTTTGGTTGCTTGCGGTCAAGGTGGAGGAGGGGCAGGTTCTAAAAAATCTAAAACTTTAGACAATACTAAGAAAGCTGGTTTTGTGAAATGTGGAGTTTCACAAGGTCTACCTGGTTTTTCTAATGCTGATGCTTCAGGAAACTGGTCTGGTATTGACGTGGATGTATGTAGAGCTGTTGCAGCAGCTGTTTTAGGTGATGCTGACAAAGTTAAATATACTCCGTTAAGTGCAAAGGAAAGATTTACAGCTTTAACATCTGGTGAAATCGATGTTCTTGCACGTAATACAACTTGGACATTATCAAGAGACGCTGACATTGGTTTAACTTTTGTTGGTGTAAACTTTTACGATGGCCAAGGTTTCATGGTGAGAAAAAATTCTGGAATCAATTCAGTAAATGATTTCAAAAATGGTATTTCTGCTTGTACAAACACAGGTACAACTACCGAGCTTAACATGAGAGACTTCTTTAATTCAAAAAACATCAAGTATGAACCAATTGCGTTTGAAAAAGCAGACGAAGTTGTTCAAGCTTATGATGCAGGAAGATGTGATACTTATACAACTGATAAATCTGGTTTAGCGGCACAAAGAACAAAAATGTCAAATCCAGATGAGCACAAAGTATTACCTGAAACGATTTCTAAAGAACCATTAGGTCCTGTTGTAAGACAAGGGGATGCAGTATGGGAAGATATCGTAAGATGGTCTCTAAATACTATGATCGAAGCTGAAGAATATGGTGTTAACTCATCAAATGCTTCTAGCCTAAAAGACTCTGATAACCCAGCTATCAAGAGATTAGTTGGATCTGAAGGTGAATTAGGTGCAGCTTTCGGTCTAGATAATGACTGGAGCTTAAGAATTATCGAGCAAGTTGGTAACTACGGTGAAAGCTATAAAAAACATATAGCTGATACTGGAATTTTACCTAATAGAGGTCCAAATCAATTATGGACTAAAGGTGGAATTCTTTACGTACCACCAGCAAGATAATTGCTAATAAAATTAAAAAGGGCTGGATTAATCCGGCCCTTTTTTTTATTCTCCAAACAATGATTTTTAAAAAATTCAATATTGAAAACAAAAAAGCTAGAGATTTAATTCCTCAAGCAATAACTGTCTTAGCTTTACTGTCTGTAATTATATATTTCGCTACTAATGCTCAAATTAACATGGGCAATAGAGGAATATCTTTTGGATTTGGTTTTTTAAATCAGGAAGCATCATTTGATATTACTTTTTCAATGATTGAATATGACGGTTCTCGTTCTTATGGAAGAGCATTTTTAGTAGGTTTGTTAAATACGATTTTAGTTTCTGCAATCGGAATATTTTTCGCAACAATAGCTGGTGTAATTGTTGGGGTATCTAGATTATCTGACAACTATTTAATTGCAAAAGTTGCTGAGTGGTATGTAGAAATTTTTAGAAATATTCCTTTAATATTACAAATTTTTTTCTGGTATTTTGCAGCATTGCGAGCTTTACCTCTACCTGAAAACGGCATAAGTTTTAATGATATTTCATTTTTAACGATTAAGGGGTGGTACGTTCCAAAATTTATATGGACAAACTTTAATATTTTTCTTTTATCCGTAATAGCTGCATTTATAGCAATTTATTTTGTAAATTCTTATGCCACAAAACAAAGGGAGCAGTTTGGAAAGCAGTTGCCAACTACAACAATGTCTTTATCAACATTAATATTAGTTCCTTTAATTACTTTTCTTTTTTTTGGCGTTTCTCTTACTTTTGAATATCCAGTTTTAAAACAACTTTCACCGACAGTTTACACTTACGAAGGTGGAGTTAGTATTATTCCTGAATTGATAGCTTTAGCTTTAGCTTTATCAATGTATACTGCTACATTTATTGCAGAAAATGTTAGAGCCGGAATTCTTGGTGTAAGCAAAGGTCAAAAAGAAGCTGCAGCAAGTATAGGTTTAAATAAAAATCAAATTTTAAAATTAGTGGTGATGCCGCAAGCATTAAGAATTATTATTCCACCAACTACAAACCAATACTTAAACTTAACAAAAAATTCCTCATTAGCTGCCGCTATAGCGTACCCTGACATTGTATTAGTTTTTGCTGGTACTGCACTCATGCAAACTGGAAGGGCAATTGAAATAATTTCTATAACGATGCTTACTTACTTAACTTTAAGTATCTCAATTTCTATATTTATGAATTGGTATAATAAAAAAATGGCTATAAAGGAAAAATAATGAAATTAATTGCTAAACCATCAAAAGAGAATATTAAAACTTATGTTCCTATAGGTTTGTCTCTTGTTTTTTTAAGTTTTTTTGATGTTTTTACTAATGCTTTTTTTAATTACAATTTAATGGCTTTTTTACCTTCTCAATTAAGTTATTTTTTACCGTTGTTATTAGGTTTTTTTGGATTTTATCTTATTAGAATTGAATTTAGTGGTGTTCGTTCTTTAGATCTTTTGAATAAAAATATCAATTCTAATAATTTCAACGCTTTTTTAACTCTTTTAACAGTTTTTATAATAATAAAATCCATTCCTCCTCTGTTAAATTGGTTTATTTTTGAAGCTAATTTTGTAGGGGACTCCAAAGATGATTGCACAGGAAATGGTGCTTGCTGGGTGTTCATAAAGGTTTGGTTTAATAGATTTATGTATGGACTTTATCCAGACGCTGAGCAATGGAGAATTAATACTGCATTTTTGATCTTATTTGCCGTCGTGGGTATTTCGTTTTTTGTAAAAGAAAAACTTAAAAAATACTTCATCTTATTTTTGATTTTTGTATACCCATTTTTAGGTATCGAATTAATTTCTGGGGGGAATTTCGGTTTAAAATACGTTGAAACCGCTGCTTGGGGAGGATTATCTCTAACTTTTATCATTTCAGCATTCGCAATATTATTTTGCTTTCCAATAGGTGTATTTCTCGCGTTAGGCAGAAGATCTTCTTTGCCAGCCATTAGATATATTTCAATTGGATTTATTGAGTTGTGGAGAGGAGTTCCATTAATTACAGTTTTATTTATGTCAGCTGTAATGTTTCCTATGTTCTTACCTGATGGAACATTTATAGATAAATTAATTAGAGTTTTAATAGCTATTACTTTATTTGAGGCAGCTTATATGGCAGAAGTTGTTAGGGGTGGATTACAAGCTTTACCTAAAGGACAATATGAGGCTGCAAGATCTTTAGGTATGGGCTATTGGAAAATGAACTTATTAATTATATTACCTCAAGCACTCAAATTAGTAATTCCTGGTATAGCAAACACTCTTTTAGCTTTAGTAAAAGATACACCTTTAATTTTCGTTGTTGGGTTGATGGAATTAGCTGGTATGATAGGCTTAGCGAAAACTAATCCAAAATGGCTTGGTATGGCTATGGAAGGGTATGTTTTTGCAGGTTTAGTTTTTTGGATAATATGTTATGCAATGAGCAGATATAGCCAAAATTTAGAAAAAAAATTAAGTACTGAAAGATAAAATGGGAAAAATCATAGAGTTAAAAAAAGTAAACAAATGGTTCGATAAATTTCAAGTTCTAAAAGATATTGATTTAGATGTTGCGCCTCAAGAAAAAATAGTAATCTGCGGACCATCAGGTTCAGGAAAATCTACTTTGATTAGATGCATCAACAGACTAGAGGAGCATCAAGAAGGAAATATTGTTGTTGATGGAACAGAACTGTCAGAAAGCACAAAGAATATTGAAAAGATTAGAGCTGAAGTTGGAATGGTATTTCAACAATTTAATTTATTTCCTCATTTGTCAATTTTAGACAACTGTACACTTGCTCCTATATGGGTAAAAAAACTTCCTAAAAAAGACGCTGAAGAAATTGCAATGAAAAATTTGACAAGAGTTCAAATAGATGATCAAGCTCTTAAGTTTCCTGGTCAACTCTCTGGTGGTCAACAACAAAGAGCTGCGATCGCAAGGGCCCTTTGCATGGAACCTAAAATTATGTTGTTTGACGAGCCCACATCAGCACTAGATCCAGAAATGATTAAAGAAGTTTTAGATGTAATGGTTGATCTAGCAAAAGGCGGAATGACCATGATTGTAGTAACCCATGAGATGGGTTTTGCTAAAGAGGTTGCAGATTATATGATTTTTATGGATGAAGGAAAAATAGTTGAGAGAGCAAAAACAAAAGACTTTTTTGAGAGTCCTAAAAATGAGCGAACTAAACTTTTTTTAAGCCAAATATTATAACCACTTCGGAATTGGTAAGTTTTTACTTTTTAAAAAATCTTTATTAAAAATCTTGCTAGCATATCTTTTGCCATGGTCACAAAGTATAGTTACTATATTTTTCCCTGGCCCCATTTTTTTTGCAAGTTTAATTGCCCCGGCAATATTGATCCCTGAGGATCCACCTAAAATAATTTTTTGTTTTTCTATTAGATCATAAACTATATTTAAAGCATCAGTATCATTAGTTTGAAATGCGTCATCAACTAATGCCTTATCAAAATTCTTAGTAATTCTTCCAGTGCCAATACCTTCTGTGATTGAATTTCCTGAGCTTTCTAATTTATTGTTTTTTACATAGGAAAATAATGAGGATCCCATTGGATCAGATAATGCGATTTTAATATTTTTATTTTTATTCTTTAAACCAATAGACACACCAGCCAAAGTACCACCTGTTCCTACCGCGCAAGTAAATCCGTCAATAGATCCAGCGGTTTGGCTCCATATTTCTTCAGCAGTGGTTTTGATGTGTGCTTCAGCATTGATTACATTATCAAACTGGTTAGCCCAATAGACTCCATTTTTACTTGTTTTATTTAAATCATCAGCTATTTGCTTTGATTGCTTAATATAATTTTTTGGATTTGAATACGGCACAGCTTCAACTTCAATTAATTCTGCTCCAAGCTTTCTTAAAGTTTCCTTTTTTTCAATTGATTGGGTATTTGGTATAACTATTTTTAGATTAAGATCATATTCTTTACAAACAATTGCTAATCCAATACCAGTATTACCGGCTGTGCCTTCAACTATTGTCCCACCTTTAGAAATAAGTTTTCTTTTTATTGCATCTTCTACTATAAATAATGCAGCTCTATCTTTAACGGACTCCCCAGGATTAAAATATTCAGCTTTTCCGTAAATATTACATCCTGTCAATTCTGAGGCTTGTTTTAATCTTACTAATGGTGTATTTCCAATTTGAGATATAATTGAATTAGTTTCCATATCATTAAATATATGAAAAAATATTTACTTTCAATTGCAATAATATTCCTTTTATCTATAGAAATTAAAGCTCATGTAGATCATTATTCAAAATATAATTATTTAGAATATGAGTTGTTTAGAAATAACAAATTAATAGGATATCATAAGTATAATTTTAAGAGAGATAAAGACAACTTGACCATAGATAACGAGGTAAGCTTTAAAATTACAAAACTTGGTGTAGATCTTTATAAATATTACGCAAAAGGTATAGAGACATACAAAAATGGGATTTTTTCTGGTTTTAATTCAGAAACAAATCAAAACAAAAAAGAAAAATATGTAAATATTACTATAGATCCAAAAGACAATAATTTAGTCATAGATGGCTCATCTTTTAAAGGAAAAGTAGATAAAGATTTGATAATTGGAACATGGTGGAATCATGAAATTGTTCAAAGGAAAGCCCAAATTAGTGCCGTATCAGGTAGAATTATTGAACAAAAAGTTGAATTTAAAGGAAAAGAGGAAGTAAAAATAGGCGATAAAGTTTATAAAACATTACGATTTAATTTTAGTTCCTCAGATCCTAGCTTATCAAAAGATAAAAAATTAAATACCGATATTTGGTATGAGGAAGAGACATATTTATGGGTAAAAGCAGCTTTTGATAAAACTGGATACTGGGAGTATAGGCTTAAAAAAGTAAAATGATTAAATTTCACACTTCATTTTTTTGACTTAGTCAATACCAAAAATATGATTTTTTAGCATTTTAGACCCCCTAAAAAAAAAAATTATATGTATTGCCAAAAAGTTCATTTTGAGGTTTTATAATTAAAAATTTAGGGAGCTCTATGGAAGAAAATTTCAATATCCACTTGGGAAAAAAGTTAAGAATGCGAAGACTATCATTAGGACTAACACAAACAAAAGTCGCACAAGCGATAAACGTCACTTTCCAGCAAATCCAAAAATACGAAAAAGGCACGAATGGAGTAAGTTCAAATCGTTTAATGCAGTTATCTCAATTTTTAAAGGTGCCGATCATTTATTTCTTTGAAGATTATAAAGAATTTAAAGATATCAACGCAGGAGATGACACAAACGATGACTTAAACTACTCTTTTTTAAGTAGAACATTTTCGTCACTCTCAAGAACTCAAAAAGAAAAAATTTTACAGATACTAAACAATACTTCTAAATTTGAAAAAGTTGGTTAATTGGCTCCTCGGGCAGGACTCGAACCTGCGACCAATTGATTAACAGTCAACTGCTCTACCAACTGAGCTACCGAGGAATAGAAGAAAACATACTTTTTTTAATAAAATAAAACAACTAATTTTTTTGGAGGCCACGCCCAGAATCGAACTGGGATAAAAGGATTTGCAATCCTCTGCGTAACCATTCCGCCACGTGGCCTTTGATATAGAAAAAATCATGAGAGATATCATGTTTTAATTCTATTTTTATCATAATCGAATAAATATAACTTATTTTTTGGTAAGTAAATTGTAATATTTTTATCTTTAATATTTTTAAAGCTTTTTATTCTCATTTCAGTATCATTTATATGTGTGTAAAAAATTCTCTCTGAGCCTAAATTCTCAACAAGATCGATCTTAATTTCTGCTGATATTTCACTGTTATTTTCAAACGATATATCTTCTGGTCTTATTCCTATATAAAAATCTTTTTTAAAATTTATATTTTCAAATTTTATTTCATTATTGAGAAATTTGAATGAATTTTTACTCACAATATCTTTTCCTTCGATCTTAATGATATTCATTTTTGGATTTCCTATAAATTCAGCTACGAAAATATTCTTTGGATCATTGTAAATATCATCTGGATTTCCGAACTGTTCTATATTACCGTTATTCATAATTACAATTTTATCCGCTAAAGTCATTGCTTCAACTTGATCGTGCGTTACGTAAACAATGCTACTTTTTAATTTTTTATGTAATTTTGAAATTTCAACCCTCATCTCTGATCTAAGCGCAGCATCTAAATTAGACAGCGGTTCATCAAATAAAAATAACTTAGGACTTCTTGTAATAGCTCTTCCAATAGCTACTCTTTGCCTTTGACCTCCGGATAGTTCTTTTGGTTTTCTGTCAAGAAGATCTTCAATTTTTAAAATTTTCGCTGCATTATCGACTTTTTCTTTAATCTCATCTTTGGTTATTTTTTCAGTTGTTAAACCAAAAGATATATTTTGAAAAACATTCATGTGTGGGTAAAGAGCGTAAGATTGAAAGACCATAGCAATTTTTCTTTTTGAAGGAAGTAAATC
>CACNYH010000009.1 GCA_902624495.1 uncultured Pelagibacteraceae bacterium
AGTTTGAATATCAATTCTCCCAAGTTTATTCCAGGATTACTCTCAATAAGGTGTAAGGCTCTAAGATGCGCAGGGCCGAAAAATTTTTTTGATAAAATTTCTCTTGGATCTGAAAAGGTTTCTCGATACGCATAATAAAGAAGCTGAATAAACTCTTTAATTTGATCGTCTTTTAAATAAAGTAAATCTTTCATATCGGTAAGTTATATTGACTTATCTCTTTTTGGAATATACTTTTTTAATTAAAAAAAATCTATATATTTGCTTAATGGAAAGTATACCGTACGATAAAAGATCTGGTAAAATATGGTTTAACGGAAAAACCGTGAACTGGAAAGATGCAAATATTCATGTATTAAACCACGGACTTCATTACGCTAGTTGTGTTTTTGAAGGTGAAAGGGTTTATGACGGAGAAATTTTTAGATTAGAAGAGCATACTGAAAGATTATTTTATTCTGCAAAAAGAATGGGAATAGAAGTTCCTTATTCTCAAAAAGATATAAACGATGCTTGTAAAGCGATTGTTAATATTCAAAAAGTACAAAACGGTTATGTAAGACCATTAATTTGGAGAGGAAGTGAAATGATGGCAATCTCTGCTCAAAAAAATAAAATTCATGTTGCTATAGCTACATGGGAATGGGGTTCTTACTTTGATCCGGCACTAAAACTCAAAGGTATAAAGTTAAATATATCTAGCTGGCGAAGACCAGCACCTAATACAATCCCATGGGATACAAAAGCAGCAGGGTTATATATGATTTGTACTTTATCAAAGCATGAGGCGGAAGCAGAAGGATACACAGACTCGTTAATGCTTGATCATGAGGGAAACGTGGCTGAGGCAACTGGAGCTAATGTTTTTTTTAAAAATAAAGAAGGAGAATTACACACACCTATTCCAGACTCTTTTTTAGACGGAATTACTAGAAGAGAGGTAATAAAAATTGCTAAATCAAAAGGAATTAAAGTTATTGAGAGAAAAATTAAACCAGAAGAGATGAACGAATTTACAGGGTGCTTTTTAACTGGCACAGCAGCTGAAATTACACCTGTATCGCAAATAAGTAATTATAATTTTAAAGTATGCGATGTTATTTCGGATTTAAATGATGCATATCAAAATTTAGTGAGAAAAGACTCAGCAGCTTAATCTTTGCTATCCTCGTTAATAGCATGATCGATCCCTTTTCTCAAATAATCATACCCGGTATACAAAGTTAAAAATGCTGATAACCATAAAAGAATTATCCCAACTGTTTGGGCATTATAATCTTGAAAATTAACAATCTTATTTCCTATATCTCCAGTCAACAAAATAGCAATCGCAGCCATTTGAATAAAAGTTTTTAATTTTGAAAGACTTGTTACCTCCATTGTGATTTTACCTTTGGCTAGAAATTCACGAAGACCCGAAACCAATATCTCTCTTGTTAAAATTATTACCGCAGCGATAACTTCATAGTTTTTAATTGTTTCATTCATTACAAGCAAAATAAGAGCAGCACAAACTAAAATTTTATCAGCTATAGGATCTAACAATTCACCTAATTTTGACTCCTCTTTGAAAAGTCTTGCCAATAAACCGTCAAGGTAATCAGTAAAACTAGCTAGCACAAATAAAAAAAAGGGTATTAAATCTCCAAAGAAACCTGGAATAAAAAAAGTTATAACGAAAATCGGTACAATAATTATTCGGCCGATTGTCAGTATGTTTGGTATTTTTAATTTCATCTATTCGTGGAAATAATCATATATTTTCTTTGCTATGTTGTCTTCTATTCCTTCGACTGATTTTAAATCATCAAAGCTTGCAGACTCAACAGCACGTGCAGACCCAAAATGATTTAATAAAGCTCTTTTCCTCTGTTTTCCAATTCCTTGAATTTGATCTAATAAAGATTTGCTAAGGTTTTTCTTTCTTTTAGCTCTATGAGTGCTTATAGCAAATCTATGTGCTTCATCTCTAATTCTTTGAATAAAAAACAAGAGTGGATCATTTTTGTTTAATTTATATTCCTTGCCTTTAAAATAAATTTTCTCTTCCCCAGCATTTCTTCTTTTCCCTTTTGCCACAGCTATAATTGGAAGATCGTATAAACCAAGTCCATCTAATACTTCCCTGCCAACAGAATATTGTCCTTTTCCACCATCTAAAACAACTAAATCAGGTAGAGAAAGTGAGCCAGATTTTTCTTTCACTGCTTTAGAAAATCTTCTAAATAAAACTTCTTTCATCATTCCATAATCATCATTTTTAACTTCACTATTTTTGATATTAAATTTTCTGTATCTCTTTTTAATGAAACCCTCTCGGCCAAAACAAATTAAAGCACCTATTGAGTCTGTACCTTGTATATGGCTATTATCGTAAACTTCAATCAAATCAATATTCTCATTAATTTTGAATTTAGCTGATAAACTCTCAATTAAGCCGTTATTAGTATCTGATTGAATAAGTTTTTGAGTTAGGGCTTGTTTTGCATTTTTTTCTGCAAGCTTTAAAATGCTAACTTCATTTCTACTTTTAGCTTGTTTAAGGATAACTTGTTTATTTTCTTTATTGGAAAATGTTTCTTCTAATAGTTTTTTGTCGTTAACATCTGAGTTAGTGATTATTAAGCTAGGTATTGCCTTATTTTCATAAAATTGAGAAATAAAAGAAGATATAATGTCCTTGATACTCTCTTCTTCATCATGTTTAGGAAAAAATGCTTGATTACCCCAGTTTTGCTTAGATCTATAAAAAAAAACTTGAATACAGGTTTTACCAGATTCTTTGTATCCAGCAATAACATCAGCTTCAATTAAATTTGCTTCAGTTACTGTTAAGGAAGATTGTATTATATTTAATGATTTAATTTTATCTCTCATTATTGCAGCTTTTTCAAAGTCTAGTTCCTCGCTAGCACTCTCCATTTGTTGTGATAGAGTTTTTTGTATTTTTCTTGATTTTCCTTTACTTAAAAATTCATCTGCGGCTTCAACCAATTTTCCATAGTCATCTTCAGTAATTTTACCTCCACAAGGTCCCGCACATCTTTTAAGTAAATAATTAAAACATGTTTTGTTAGCAGCCTCGACCTGTTTGTCAGTGCAAGATCTTAGTAAAAATATTTTCTGTATAGTTTTTATTGCCATATTTACAGCCAAAGAACTTGCAAAAGGTCCATAATATTTACCGGGTCTATTTTTAGAACCTCTGTGTCTTTCAATTCTTGGAAACTTATGATCAGATATAAAAATATAGGGAAATGATTTATCGTCTTTTAATAAAATATTAAATTTCGGTTTAAATTTTTTTATTAAATTTGCCTCTAAAAGTAGAGCTTCACTCTCATTGTTAGTTGTCGTAGTTTCAAGATTATGTGTCTGGGATAACATCCTTTCGGTTCTGATAGGCAAATAAGACTCAGTAACATAACTTTTAAGTCTGTTTGGAATATTTTTAGCTTTCCCTATGTAAAGTATTTCCCCAGTCGCACCTAGCATTTTATATACACCAGGGTTTTTTGGTATCAAAGGTATTTTATCTTTTATAACTTTTTTTCCTAGCTCTAAACTATTACTCATCTTTTATTTTTGAAACCTCTATACCAACAGATTCTGCATTTTTAATGATGTCTAACTTTTCTAATTTTAAATTGACTTTTTTTACAAGTTTATTATTAAAAATCATCTTAAATATACTTTCAGACAACTCTTCCAAAAGATCGTAATGTTTTTTTTCTACTAACAAAATTAAGTTTTTTATAACTTTTTCGTAGTCTAATATTGTTGATAATTCTTTTTTATTTGGTTCTATTTTAGAGTCAGTGGTGATTACGATATTAAATTTTACCCTTTGTTTCTTTCTTTTTTCAAAATCATGTATTCCAACAAACATGCTTATTATCAAATTTTTTATAATAACTTTTCTTTTACTTTTATAATTTATTTTTTTTTTAAATTTAATAATTTTCATTCTTTTATATTAATAATGTCTGGTGTTTTCCAAGCTAACCTTTGTCCACTGTCTATATTTACAATTTCACCAGTAATATTATCGTTTTCAATTAAGAATTTTACACCATTACAAATATTTTCCAAATCTACTTTTTTCTTAAGTAAAATAGATTTCCATTGTCTTTTAAAATGTTTATCTGATTGTCTTTTATTTTTTAAAGTTGGTCCTGGTGAAATAGCATTTACTCTTATATGCGGAGCTAATTTCATTGCTGCGGTTTTGGTTAAAGTAGCTAAGCCTGTTTTACTAAGTGTATATGAAAAAAAATAAGGTGTTAGTTTCTCAACCCTCTGATCTATTAAATTGATAACACATGCACCTGAATTTTTAGTCAATTTATCGAGTTTTTGAATTAAAATCGAGGGACTTTTAAGATTTACATTTATATGTTTTAAAAAACTTTTATCACTAAAAGTTAAAAGATTGTCATTTTCGAATATTGATGCATTATTTATTAAGCAATCTACCCCTTTCATTAATTTAAAAGAATTCGTCATCAATTTATTAGTTTGAGCATAATTATTTAGATCAGCTCTTATTAAAAACACTTTACTTCCCAGTTCCTCTAATTCTTTCTTTAGTAAGGCTGCATTTTTTTTGGATTTATTATAATGAATAGTAATTTTTGTATCATATCCAGCAAGACTCTTCGCTATTGCAGCTCCAATTCTAGTTGCCCCACCTGTTATAACTATTTTTTTGGCTTCCATTTTTTAATTCCCTTTTTAGGTCTCGTTCCGGGCATCCCCATAGTAGATCTTCCTTTAGGATAAACTTTACTTTTTAAGTTATATTGCGAAATTTTTGGATTTACATTTATTTCAAGTTCACTTACCTCTAGTTTTCTTATTTCATCTCTTATTTTTGCAGCTTCCTCAAATTCTAAATCGGCTGCAGCTTCTTTCATTTTTCTATTAAGCGCTTTAACATGTTTTTTTAAATTACCCCCAATATTAGAGCCCTCGCTTATTTTGACGTAATCTTTTTCGTAAACAGATTCCAAAATATCGCTTATTTCCTTCTTAATTGACTCAGCGGTGATATTATTTTTTTTATTATATTCTAATTGCCTATTTCTTCTTCTTTCAGTTTCTTTTTGAGCTTTTTTAATACTATTTGTAACCTTATCAGCATATAAGATTACCTTCCCGTCCACATTCCTTGCCGCTCTACCAATAGTTTGAATAAGAGATGTTTCTGAACGTAAAAAACCTTCTTTGTCAGCATCCAAAATTGCCACTAATGCACATTCAGGAATATCTAAACCCTCACGTAATAAATTAATACCAACAAGAATATCAAAAACACCCATTCTAAGATCTCTTATGATTTCAATTCTTTCTAGAGTATCTATATCGGAATGCATATATCTAACTTTTAAACCATTTTCGTGTAAATATTCTGTAAGGTCTTCAGCCATTTTTTTGGTAAGAGTGGTTGCTAAAACTCTATAACCTCGTTTAACTATTTCTTTTGACTCGTGCATCAAATCATCCACCTGAGTCTTGGCTGGTCTAATTTCTACTGGTGGGTCTATTAAACCAGTTGGTCTTATAATTTGATCTATGTATTCATTATTAGTTTGCTTTAGCTCCCATGGGCCTGGAGTCGCTGATACAAAAACAGTTTGAGTTCTCATTAAATCCCATTCCTCAAATTTTAATGGTCTATTATCCATACATGATGGTAATCTAAAACCGTACTCAGCTAACGTACTTTTTCTCGTTCTGTCACCTTTATACATTCCATTAAGTTGCGGCACAGTTACGTGACTTTCATCAACAAATATAATTGTATTGTCCGGAAAATATTCAAAAAGAGTAGGAGGTGGCTCACCAGCTTTTCTTCCAGATAAAAATCTTGAATAATTTTCAATTCCCGCACAGGTACCAGTCGCCTCGATCATTTCTAAATCAAATTTAGTTCTCTCCCTTAGTCTTTGTTCCTCTAATAGCTTATTGTTTTCTCTGTGTTTTTTTAAAGTTTCTGCCAATTCAGATTTTATTTGCCTAATTGCTTGCTCAATTGTGGGTTTAGGAGTGATATAATGACTGTTAGCGTAAATTTTAATTATATTATAGTCGTTTGTTTTATCACCTGTCAGTGGATCAAACTCTTCAATCTTTTCCAATTTGTTTAAATTTAAACTTATCCTCCAAGCTCTATCTTCTAAGTGAGAGGGAAAGATTTCTAAATTTTCACCCCTAACTCTAAAAGTGCCCCTGAAAAAATTTTGATCGTTCCTTTTGTATTGCAAATTAATAAAAGCTCTAATTAGTTCGTCACGCTCGTATTCATGATTCTTTTTTAAAGTGATTGTCATTTTTGAATAAGCCTCGACTGATCCTAATCCATAAATACAAGAAACACTTGCTACTATAATTACATCATCTCTTTCTAATAATGATCTTGTAGCTGAGTGTCTCATACGATCTATTTGTTCGTTAATTGATGCCTCTTTTTCTATATAAGTATCAGATCTAGGAACATAAGCTTCGGGCGTATAATAATCATAGTAAGACACAAAATACTCAACAGCGTTATCAGGAAAAAAACTTTTAAACTCACCATATAATTGTGCCGCTAAAGTTTTGTTGGGCGCTAAAATTAATGCAGGTCTATTTGCTTTTTCTATAACTTTGGCCATCGTAAAAGTCTTACCTGAACCCGTGACTCCTAATAAAACCTGTTCTTGCTTATCATCTTTTAGATTTTTAAGTAGTTTTTTTATTGCCTCTGGTTGGTCACCGCTAGGTTGAAAGTCACTTTTGATTTTAAAGTTTATACCACCCTCTAACTTCTTTATTTTTTTAGAGTTATTAACTTCTAGGTCAGCCAATTTTTCTTGATAAGTATTTTGCATTTTGTGTTAATAATAAATTAATTATATTATAAATTTCAATGAGCATAGTTTCCAATAGTTTAAAACGTATAAAACCGTCGCCTACAATAGCAGTTACCTCAAAAGCTAGGGAAATGAGAGCTGCTGGAAAGGATGTTATCGGTTTAGGTGCTGGGGAGCCCGATTTTGATACTCCAGACAATATTAAAGAAGCGGCAATAGAGGCGATTAGAAAAGGGGATACAAAATATACAGCAGTGGATGGAACTCCAGCTCTAAAAAAAGCTATCCAAGCAAAATTTTCTAGAGAAAATCATTTATCATATGAGCTTGATCAAATTTCCGTTGGAACTGGTGGAAAGCAAGTTTTATATAATGCTTTTATGGCTACCATTAATAAAGGTGATGAGGTAATTATTCCAGCACCTTATTGGGTTTCTTACCCCGATATTGTTTTGTTAGCTGGGGGAAAACCTAAAATAATAAAGTGTGATGAAAAAAATAATTTTAAATTAACACCAGAAAAATTAAAAAAAGCAGTTTCAAAGAAAACAAAGTGGATAATTATAAACTCTCCGTCTAACCCTACAGGCTCTGGTTATACTAAAGATGAGATAATAGCTTTATCGAAGATTTTAACAAAATATAAAAATTTATATATTTTAAGCGATGATATTTACGAACATATTACTTATGACGGATTTAAATTTTTTACAATCGCACAAATTGAAAAATTAAAAAGCAGAACTTTAACAATGAATGGAGTGAGTAAATCTTACTCAATGACTGGCTGGAGAATAGGTTATGCTGCAGGTCCAAAAGATATAATTAAAGCGATGGCTAAAATTCAATCCCAATCAACTAGCAATCCTACATCCATAAGTCAAGCAGCTGCAGTCGAGGCTTTAAATGGAACACAAGACTTTATTACAGAAAGATCAAATTCTTTTAAAGAAAGAAGAAATTTTGTTGTCGATAGTTTAAATAACATAAAAGGTATAAGCTGTTTAAGTCCTGAAGGAGCTTTTTATGTTTTTCCAAACTGTAAAAAATTATTAAACAAGAAAACAAAACTTAAAACCGATAAAGATTTTGTTGAAAAATTGTTAGAAAAAGCTGAGGTAGCTGTGGTTCAAGGTTCCGCCTTTGGTTTAGACGGTTACTTTAGGATATCTTACGCTACTTCAATGGAAAACTTGAAAAAAGCAATGCAAAGAATTAAAACTTTTTGTGATAGCCTTAATTAGACTCAGATAGATATTTTTCAGCTTCAAGTGCTGACATACAACCCATTCCAGCAGCGGTAACAGCTTGTCTAAAAATTTTATCCTTTACATCTCCTGCAGCAAAAACACCCGGAATATTTGTTTCAGTAGAGTCAGGTTTTGTAATTAAATACCCTTCTTTGTCCATATTAAGTTGATCTTTAAATAAAGATGTAGCTGGATCATGACCTATGGCAATAAATAAACCATCAACTTTAAGTTCTTTAACTTTATTATCTTTTACATTTTTAATTTTTAATGCATTAACAGTTTTCGGCTCTTTAGTGCCAATAACATCCTCAACTACAGTATCCCAAATAATTTCTATTTTCTTATTGGATTTTAATTTTGCTT
Organism: uncultured Pelagibacteraceae bacterium; assembly: GCA_902624495.1. GTDB lineage: Bacteria > Pseudomonadota > Alphaproteobacteria > Pelagibacterales > Pelagibacteraceae > Pelagilacustribacter. Next base: position 8,471 of record CACNYH010000009.1, read on the forward strand.
GAAGCATTTTTTCTGCCCTAAGTTCGTTTCTCCTATGTATTAAATAAACCTTTGAAGCAAATTTAGTTAGGAACATTGCCTCTTCAACGGCGGCATTTCCCCCACCAACTACAGCCACTTCTTTTTCTTTAAAGAAAAACCCGTCACAAGTTGCGCATGCTGAAACTCCAAATCCTCTAAATTCTTGTTCAGATTTTAAATTTAACCATCTTGCTTGTGCTCCTGTTGAGATAATAAAACTATCTGCAGTGTAAACCTGACCACTATCACCCGTTGCTGTAAAAGGTTTTTTTGTAAAGTCAACTTTACTTATATGATCTTGTATCATCTCTGTGCCAACAGCTTCAGCCTGACCTTTCATTTCATCCATTAGCCATGGCCCCTGAATCACTTTTGAGTATCCAGGATAATTTTCAACATCTGTAGTGGTAGTTAATTGTCCTCCGGGTTGAGAACCATGAACAAGTATTGGTTTAAGCATAGCTCTGGCCGCATAAATAGCTGCTGTATAGCCAGCAGGACCAGATCCAAGAATTAACACTTTTGTGTGTTTTGTTGATTTATTATTCATTATGTAAAGGTATATAGTAACTAATGTTAGAAATAAAAGCACTTCTTTTAACGCAAGGTATGCACGGCATGGTTAGTCAAGTAGAGGGATTAGCTAAAGCTTTGGGCCTAAGTTATAAACATCAAAAAATTGAATTAAAATCTTTTTGGAATTTAATTCCTCCTAAAATAAGCCCAATATCAGAAAATTTGGTAAAAAATAAATTCGTATGTGATTGTAAAATCATTATATCTTGTGGAAGAAAAAGTGTAATACCATCAATAGCTTTAAAAAAAAGATTAGGTAATCAAATTTTCAATATTCACATACAAGATCCTAAAGTTTCTTTTGAACACTTTGACCTTATAGTTAGTCCTGAGCATGATTGTTTGAGAGGTGAAAATATAATTAACACAACAGGCGCTATTCACTATTTAACAAAAAAAGAGATTAATGATAACTCAAAGTATTTAGGAATTGAAAAAGATAAAAGAAAAGAATTAGTAGCATTTATAATTGGAGGACCAAACAAATATTATAATTATTCAGAAAAACAAATTCATGAACTTTTTAACAAAGTTAAGACATTATTTACTCCTGATAAATTTAAAATTATTGTAATTCCTTCTTACAGAACACCTGAAAATATTTTAAAAATAGCATTTAATACCTTTAGCTTTAATCATCATGTAGTAAAAAATATTGATAAGAAAGCTTATCTTTCTGCACTAGCAATCTCAAATTATATAATTGTAACGTGCGACTCCACGTCAATGATTTCAGAGGCTGCTATGACTGGAAAACCTGTTTATATTGCTATGATGAAGTCTTTTAAGCCAACTGGAAGATTCAAAAAATTTTATTCACAATTGAAAGATTTAGGTATAACAAGAGAGTTAGAAGATAGAGTTGAAAGTTGGAGTTATAATAGTTTAAATGAAGTAAACAGAATTGCTCCAATGGTAAAAGCAAAAATGAAAAAACATGGAATTATTTAAATCATTAGAAAAAAGAACTAAACTATTTACCGATCCCTTCAAACATTTTGAGATCAACCAGCCGCTGACTCAAAATGCTATTGATGAGATCTGTAGTGCAGAGATAGCTGATCCTAGAAAACAAAATTTGAATTATGATGGAACAAGAGCTCTTGATGGAGGTGAAGGAGCATTTCGAGCTGGAATTAAAGATGGTGGAAAAGCTAAAAAACTAAGATGTTATGTTACTAAAGAAAACTCTAATCAATTTCCAAACTTAACAAAATTTATTGAAGAATTAAAATCACCTGAAGTTTATAAAAAAATTGGATCACTAATTGGAAAAGATTTGAGTAATTCTTATGTAAGACTTGAAGTAATTTGTGATAGAGAAGGTTTTTGGTTAAAGCCTCACTGCGATATTGAGGAAAAATTGATGTCATCAATAGTTTTTGTTAATTTACATAACGAGTCGGAGAATTTAGGAACTGATTTTTATGATGCAAAATTAAACAAAGTTAAAACAGTTCCTTATAAACATAATTATGGATATTTCTTTACCAGTGGACCAAACACTTGGCATGGAATGGAAAAAAAAGAGATTAAAAAAGAGAGAAGATGTATTCAAATAAATTATGTTACATTCGAGACTGATTGGAAAGTTAAAGATCTTGTAAAGAAGTAACGCTGATATCTTTCATCTTGAGAGATTTAATACCTTCCAAACAAACCTTAGCTGTTGACATATTAGTGCAATATGGAACTTTGTTAGCTAACGTTGCCCTTCTTAAAGCTACCGCATCGCTTAACTGAGCTTCACTATTTCCGCCACCCGTATTAATTACTAATGCTATTTTTTTAGTATTTAGAATGTCAACAATATGAGGAGATCCCTGATTTACTTTATTAATTTTTTTGCACTTAATCCCATGCTTGCTAATATATTCAGCAGTACCTCCAGTACCACAAAGTTTGAAATTTAACTTAACTAATTGTTTTGCTAGTTTAACACCTTCCTCTTTATGACTATTTTTTAAAGAAATAAAAGCTAAGCCTTTTTTAGGAAGAGAGTTCGAGGCTGCAATCTGACTTTTAGCAAAAGCCATCCCGAAATTTTTATCAAAACCCATGACTTCACCTGTTGATTTCATTTCTGGCCCAAGTAAAAGATCGCTGTTTGGAAATTTATTAAATGGAAAGACCGCTTCTTTGACCGCAAACATTTCTTTTGTTTTACTTTTTACATTAAACTTAGTTAATTTTTCTCCAGCCATCACTCTTGAAGCTATCTTAGCAAGAGGTAAATTTTTCGCTTTTGAAACAAATGGGACAGTTCTACTTGCTCTAGGATTAACCTCTATTACATAAATCTGATCTTTTTTAATTGCATATTGAACATTCATGAAACCTTTTACTTTCAAAGCTAAAGCCAATTTTTTTGTTTGATTTTCAATTTCTTTAATTAAAAAAGGCTTTATTGAAACCGGAGGCAGACTACATGCTGAATCACCAGAGTGTATCCCAGCTTCTTCAATGTGCTGCATAATCCCAGCTACAAAAACATTTTTACTATCTGATATTGCGTCGACATCAACTTCCATTGCATTATCAATAAACTTATCAATTAAAATTGGATTTTTTTCGGCAACTTTAAATGCTTCTTTTATAAAATCTTTAAGTTGGCTTTTTTCATGAACAATCTCCATTGCTCTTCCACCTAAAACGTAAGATGGCCTTACCATTAGAGGCAAACCAATTTTATCCGCAATTTTTATTGCTTGAGGAAAAGTTCTAGCGATACCACTTTCAGCTTGTTTTAAATTAAGTTTATTTAAAAGTTTCCTAAATCTATCTCTGTCTTCAGCAAGATCTATTGATGAATATTGAGTTCCTAAAATTGGAAGCTTGTTTTCGTATAAAAATTTTGCAAGTTTAATTGGAGTTTGTCCTCCAAATTGAGTGATGACACCTTTTACACTACCTTTTGATTTCTCTCTTTTTAAAATGTTAAAAACATATTCATCTATTAAAGGTTCAAAATAAAGTCTGTCACTCGTATCGTAATCTGTTGACACGGTTTCAGGATTACAATTAACCATGATTGTTTCATATTTAGCTTCTTTAAGAGCAAAACTAGCTTGGCAGCAGCAGTAATCAAATTCTATTCCTTGACCTATTCTATTAGGGCCTCCTCCAAGTATTATTATTTTATTTTTACTAGACGGATCGGCTTCACATTCTGAATTATAGGAGAAATTTCTTTGATAAGTAGAATACATATACGGAGTGAAAGACTTAAATTCTGCAGCACAAGTATCAACTTTTTTATAAACTGGTAAAACTTTTAAAGCAGTTCTTTTCTTTCTAATTAACGATTCTGAAATATTTGTAAGTTCAGATAATTTTTTATCAGAAAACCCTATCGACTTTATATAATTAAATTCATTGAAATTTTTAGGAAGACCTTTTTTTTTTATTTTAATCTCATTATCTATAATTTCTTTTATTTGATTTAAAAACCAAGGGTCGATTTTTGAAAGTCTATTTATATCTTTTAAATTTATTTTTTTTCTTATAGCCTCTCCAACAAGTAAAATCTTATTTGGAATATTTTCTTTAAGTTTTTTTCTAATTTGTTTCGTATTTAAATTAAATATTTGGTCTAATCCCGAAAAACCTGTCTCTAAAGATACCAAAGCTTTTTGAAGAGACTCTTTAAAATTTCTACCAATAGCCATTGCTTCTCCAACTGATTTCATCGATGTACCTAAAACTGCAGCTGAAGAGGGGAATTTTTCAAAAGTAAACCTTGGGATTTTAGTGACCACATAGTCTATTGTGGGCTCAAAAGATGCAGGTGTAACTTTCGTAATTTCATTTTTTAACTCGTCCAAAGTATAACCAACAGCTAACTTTGCTGCTACTTTTGCTATTGGAAACCCTGTGGCTTTTGAAGCTAACGCTGATGATCTTGAAACCCTAGGGTTCATCTCAATAATTACCATTCTTCCATTCTTTGGATTTATTGCAAATTGAACATTTGAACCTCCGGTTTCTACACCAATTTTTCTCAAACAAGCTATAGAGGCATTCCTCATAACTTGATACTCTTTGTCGGTCAAAGTTAGCGCTGGAGCGATAGTTACCGAGTCCCCTGTATGAATACCCATGGGATCTAAATTTTCTATTGAGCAAATGATAATACAATTGTCATTTTTATCTCTGACAACTTCCATCTCAAATTCTTTCCAACCCTCTAAACACTCTTCAACTAAGACTTGATTGACTGGTGACTCGTGAATTCCATTTTTTATTATTTTATAAAAATCTTTTTTATTCTTTGCTATACCACCACCTAAACCACCTAGAGTAAAAGCTGGTCTTATAATAGCTGGTAATCCGATCTGCTTTAATACTTTTGGGGATTGTTTAAAATTATTTACTATTTTTGATTTGGGAAGATCTAAACCAATCTCTATCATATTTTTTCTGAACTTTTTTCTATCTTCTGCATTGGATATAGCTTTTGAATTAGCTCCAATAAGTTCAATTTTATATTTTTTAAGAATTCCTTTTTTTTCTGCCTCCATTGCTAAATTTAACGCAGTTTGACCACCCATGGTCGGCAAGATTGCATCAGGTTTTTCTTTTTTAAGAATTTTTTCAAGAACTTCTGTTGTAATAGGCTCAATATAAGTTTTATCAGCGACGTTTGGATCCGTCATAATTGTTGCTGGGTTCGAATTAATTAGAATTACTTTGAAACCCTCATCTTTTAAAGCTTTACAGGCTTGAGTTCCTGAATAATCAAACTCACAAGCTTGCCCAATAATTATTGGCCCCGCACCAACAACTAATATTTTTTTAATATCTTTTCTTTTTGGCATTTTTTTTCATATTCTTTACAAATTTATCAAATAAATAAACACTATCTTGAGGACCAGGGTTAGACTCTGGATGATATTGAACTGAGAAAACGGGTTTATTTTTTAACTCGATACCTTCAATACTATTATCAAATAAAGACTGGTGAGTGACTCTTATATTTTTAGGCATACCTTTTTTTACTACTTCAAATCCATGATTCTGACTTGTAATTTCAACATTTCCCTCAATCAAATTTTTAACAGGATGGTTAGCTCCTCTATGCCCTAATTTCATTTTTTCTGTCTTAGCACCAAGTGCTAAAGCTAGGATTTGATGACCCAAACAGATTCCAAATAATGGTAACTTTTTCTTGATTAATTCTTGGATTATCGATATTGCATATTTCCCTGTCGCTGCAGGATCTCCAGGTCCATTTGATAAAAATATTCCATTAGGTTTGAGTTTTAGAATATCTTTTGCAGCTGTTTTGCATGGTACGATTGTAACTTTACAATTAAAATTTGAAAAATATCTTAAAATATTTTTCTTAATTCCGTAATCTATGGCTACAACATGCAATATTTTTTTCTTATTTCTTAAATATCCATTTCCCTTTTCCCATGTTTTATAATCTTGCCACAAATAATTTTTCTTAGTAGTAACCATTTTTGCCAAATCTAAGTTTTTAAGGCCGCTCCATTTATTAGTTATTTTAATTAGTTTTTTTATATTTAATTTATTTTTATTATAAAAAGATATTGTGCCCTTAGGAGCACCTTTATCTCTAATTAAATTTGTTAAATTTCTAGTATCAATTCCAGTTATTCCAACAATCTTATTTTTCTTTAACCATTGATCTAAATGTTTTAAAGATCTGTAATTTGATGGATTAGTTATCTCTGTATTTATTATTACTCCTTTAGTCCAAATCTTATCTGACTCGTGATCCTCTTTATTAGTTCCAACATTTCCAACGTGCGGGAAGGTAAAATTTATAATCTGATCAGCATAGGAAGGGTCAGATATAATTTCTTGGTAACCAGTAATAGAAGTATTAAAACATACTTCACCAGTTGCGGTGCCTTTGTAACCTAAACCTACGCCTTTAAAGAATTTACCGTTTTGAAGAACTAGAATAGCTGTGGAATCGATCTTTTTAAGATTTTTTGTTGAGTTTATATTTTGACCAATCTTCTTCAAATACAACTCATGAGTTAAAGTAAAAAACTTATAAACATGATTTTGCGCAACATATGAAATAGAAACAAAATCGTCAAGAAAGTTCTTTTTATTTTGTATTACAATTGTGATTAAAATAAATTTTTAATTATGTCTCTAAAAAAGCAAATAGACGATAAGCTAAATCAAGCCCTAAAAGCGAAAGATAAAAACACCTATCCCACACTAAGACTAATTGTTTCAGCTATAAAAAATGCCGAAATAGCTGGTAGGTCAAAAGGTCAAAAAGAATTTAAGGATAGTGACATTATTTCACTGCTCAAAAAAATGGTTAAACAGAGAAACGAATCTTGCGAGGTTTATGAAAAAGCTGGTCGTAAAGAACTTTTAGAAAATGAAAAAAAAGAGATAACGGTAATTAATTCTTTCTTACCAAAACAACTTAGTGATGAGGAAACAAAAAAGATTTGCGAGGAAACGATAAAGTCCGTCGGTGCTTCTTCTATGAAAGATATGGGAAAGATTATGGGAGCCTTAAAATCAAAATATTCTGACTCCTTAGATTTTTCAAAAGTAAGTGTAATTTTGAGAGGACTTCTGAAATAAATATGAAATATCCTAAAGAATATTTAAATGAAATTAAATTAAGACTTAAGGTTTCTAATGTGGTTGGAAAAACTGTTCAGTTAAAAAAAAGGGGTAAAGAGTTTATAGGCTTATCTCCTTTTAAAAATGAAAAAACACCCTCTTTTACCGTAAATGATGATAAAGAATTTTATCATTGTTTTAGCACTGGAGAACATGGAAATATTTTTGATTTCCTCATGAAAACTAAATCAGTTGGTTTTGGAGAAGCAGTAAAAATTCTAGCTGCTGAAGCTGGGATGCATCCTTATAGATTTACAAATTTCGATCAAAAAAAAGAATTAAGATATAAAACTTATAAAAATATATTCATAGAATACAGAGATTATTTTTGTAAGCTATTATTCAGTGAAAATTGCAAGGAAGCACTCGATTATCTTTATAAAAGAGGATTAAAAAAAAATATAATTGAAGAATTCAAGTTAGGATATGTGCCTTGGAAAAATAACTTTTATGAAGAACTATTGAAAAAATATTCTGAGGAAGAAATTAATTTGTCAGGACTGTACTACAAAAGTGATAAAACAAATAAATATATTGACCGCTTTAACTCCAGAATAATTTTTCCAGTGAATAACATTTCAGGAGACACCATTGCCTTTGGTGGAAGAATAATTCGAGATGGTAAATTAGCAAAATATATAAACTCTCCGGAAACTGAGTTTTATAAAAAAGGAAGTATGATTTTTAATCTTGATAAGGCGAAAGATTTAAGATCAGAAACTGACGAAGTATTAATAGTCGAGGGTTATATGGATGTTGTTGGTGTTTACGCTTCAGGAATTAAAAATGTCATTGCTAATTCTGGAACTGCTCTTACCGAAAAACAAATTTCTTTAATTTGGAAGTTTTTTCATAACCCTATTATTTGTTTAGATGGAGATGAAAGTGGTCAGAGTGCTGCGTTAAGAATTGGAGAAAGATTATTTCCACTTATTAATGAAAAAAATAAAATTTATTTTTCAATAATGCCAGAAGGAAAAGATCCTGATGACTTCATTAAGGAAAAAGGAAAGGAGGGAATGTTACAACTTCTTGAACAAAAAGAAATTATCCAATCGTTTATTTGGAATTGTCATTTAAGTAAGATTAATAAATATGATCCTTATGAGGTATCGAAATTTGAAAAAGAAATAAAAAAATTATCTTATACAATTAAGGATGAGACGCTGAAAAAATATGTTCTTGAAGACTTTCTTGAAAAATTAAAAAAATTAGTACCCATTCAAACTTCAGCTAGAAATTATAATTATTCTTCATTTAGAAAAAAGACTGATTATAAAATTCTTAATGAAACAAAAGCTTTACATCAAAAAAAGAAAGATTTATCTAAAATTCAAATAATTGAATTTTCAATATTATTTATTATTTTAAATAATTTGGAAATAGCATCAGAAAAATTAGAGGATCTCTCAAAAATTGAATTTATTTCTGAAAAAAATGAAAGTTTAAAAAATGTTCTTATTTCATCAATTTCGGAAGGAAATGATAAAAAATCAATTTTTGAAAAGATAAATTCTTCTTACAAAGAAATTATTAAAGAAATAAATGAAAACTCAAATATTCAAATTATAGCTCAAAATAAATCCCATCAAGATATTTTGAATTTAATTGATGATTTGTTTCAAGACCACAAAGATCAAAGCAGCCTTAAAAAGATAGAATCCTTAGAAAAAAAATTAATCAACAACTTAGACGAAAACTCATATTCAGAATTAATTAAGCTTAAAAGCCAATTAAATAGGGATTAAAAAAGTGTAGATTTTTTTAACTTAGTCATTATATATAACTTTCGCTTCATTTATGGCTGAAAAACTAATTACAAAATCATTTGAAAGACTTTTAGATAAAGGTAAGCATAGGGGTTTTATCACTTACGAGGAACTAGGAAAATCTCTTGGAAAAAGAAATAGCAATAACGAAAATATTGAAAAGGCGCTAATTATACTAGTAGACGAAAAAATCACATTCGTTGAAAAGAAATCGCAATATCAATCTAATAAGAAAAAAGAACCTCAAAGCTCAGGTGAAGAAAAGACGTCTGATAAGAGCGACGATCCAATCAGAATGTATCTCAGAGAGATGGGAGGTGTAGAGCTCCTTTCTCGTGAGGGAGAGATTGCAATAGCGAAAAGAATAGAAGCTGGAAAAGATGTAATGATTAACGCCCTGACGCAGAGCCCAATCGTAGGTAAAAAAATATATGAATGGAAGCAACAAATCGAGTCTCAGGAATTACTCGTCAGAGATATAATTGATATAGACTCGACTTATGAAGATTTTGAAGCACAAAATGAAGATGGTGATTTAAAAGTCAATAAAAAATCTAAGTCAATTAAGGAGAAAAATAAAGATGATGAGACTGAAAAAAAAGATGAAGCAGCAGGAAATGAAGATGATGAATTTAATGTTTCACTTGCTAAAATGGAAGAAGAAATTAAACCTAAAATATTAAATATTTTAGACTCTCTAACTAAAAATTATTCTAAACTTAAAAAATATCAGACTGAAAAATTAGAGTGTTTGCTAAATTCAAAAGAATTATCAGTTTCAAAAAACAAAAATTTCAAAAGAATTCAAGAAATACTAGTTGATAATTTCAAAAACTTACAGTTAGCTCCTCATGTTGTTGAAGAGCTAGTGCAATCGCATTATAAAGAAAATAAAAAAATAGTTTCACTTGAAGGAGTTTTATTGCGTTTAGCTATTGATAATAAAATTTCAAGGGAAGAGTTTTTAAAATATTACGTTGGAAATGAGATAAATCCGAAATTCGAAACCTTTTTGAAAGAAAACCAAATTTGGAAAGTCTTCTTTAAAAAATATAAAAAAGATTTTTCAGAAATAAGAGACAGATTAGTTGAATTCAGTAAAAAAATTGGATTGTCAGTTGGAGAATTCAAAAAGTTAGTAAGCAGAATTCAAAAAGGAGAGAGAGAGTCTAGAATAGCTAAAAAGGAAATGGTGGAGGCTAATTTAAGATTAGTTATCTCTATTGCTAAAAAGTACACTAACCGGGGCTTGCAATTTTTAGATCTTATCCAGGAAGGTAATATAGGTTTAATGAAAGCAGTTGATAAATTTGAATACAGAAGAGGGTATAAATTTTCTACGTATGCTACTTGGTGGATTAGGCAAGCTATTACAAGATCAATTGCCGACCAAGCTAGAACAATAAGAATTCCTGTTCATATGATAGAAACTATAAATAAGATTGTAAGAACTCAAAGACAGATAATGAGTGAGTTTGGTCGTGAGCCAACACCTGAGGAGTTAGCTAAAAAACTTGCCATGCCTTTAGAGAAAGTAAGAAAAGTTTTAAAAATTGCAAAAGAGCCAGTCTCTCTCGAAACACCAGTTGGTGATGAAGAAGATAGTAGCTTGGGCGACTTTATTGAAGATAAAAATGCACTTCAACCACTAGATACTGCTATTCAATCAAATCTAAGCGAGTCAACAACAAAAATTTTAGCATCACTTACACCAAGGGAGGAAAGAGTATTAAGAATGCGATTTGGTATCGGTATGAACACTGATCACACCCTAGAAGAAGTTGGTCTACAGTTTTCAGTCACAAGAGAAAGAATTAGGCAAATTGAAGCAAAAGCATTAAGAAAATTGAAACATCCAAGTAGATCAAAACAATTAAAAAGTTTCTTAGAAAAATAAACTAAGTTTTAATTATAAATGCTCAAAATAGGTAAAAGAAGCTTTTTAACCTTTATTAAAAGAATCGTTAAAATAGAAAATTATGTAGCTGTAATAAGATTTTTTAAAGTGCATAAATCACCATTAAAATCTATTTTAAATGAAATATTTTCATCAGGCAAATATCCAAAAATATTATCTTTCAATTCACCCTTAGGTGAAGCACAAGTAAATTTGTATTCATTTAATGACTTTTCAACATTTAACTTAATTTTTTGCCGTCAAGATTACTTATATATAAATAAACAAAAAATAATTTTAGATATAGGTTCGAATATCGGTTTATCTACAATATTTTGGCTTACCCGAAATAAAGATACAATCGTGCATTGTTATGAGCCATCTACGGAAAATTATGAAAAATTAAAAAAAAATTTGAAAGATTTTAATGGAAGATTTTTTACTTTCAAAAAGGCCGTCAGTTCAAAAAATTTCTCATCCTATTTAAATATAGAAAAAAGTGGTGTTTATAATTCAATAAGCAATTTAAATAAAAACAAAAATTATCTTAAAAAAGAAAGATGTGAGGTGGTTAGTATCAATTCATGTATAGATAGAGTTATTAAACAATATGGTAAAATTGATCTTATTAAAATTGATAATGAAGGCGAAGAACTTAAAACAGTCGCATCTATTGACAGTAAATATTGGGAGTATATTAAATGCCTGAATGTTGATGGTGAGTCTGTGCGAGAATATGTACCAAGAAATTTTAGTTTAACTAAGCTAGGCTCTGCCCAAAGATATTATAAAAATGAGTGAAATTAAAACAACCATAGAATTTGTTAATCACGCTTCCGTACTTATTAAATATGGGAAAATCGGAATATTGTCTGATCCTTGGTATTCACAATCTGTTTTTCACAATGGATGGAGACTACTTTATGAAAATACAGAGGAATATATAGATAAAGTTTTAGATAATACCACACACATATATTTGTCACATGAACATCCAGATCATTTTAATCCAGCTTATCTTTTAAAAGAAAAAATAAAAAGTAAGATAATTGAAAAAAAAATAGTTTTTATATTTCAAAAAACCAAAGATAGAAGAGTAGTAAATTTTTTAGAGTCAAAGGGATTTACATGTAATGAATTTGACCAAAGTAAAAATAAAATAAGCGAAAACATTGAAATTCAGATTATAAAACATGATTTTTATGATTCTTCAATATCAATAAAGACACCAGATACTAATATATTAAACCTTAACGACTGTCCATTAAGAGAAATTTCTGAAATTAAAAAATTTAAAAAAAAATATGGTACTTTCGATATATTACTCACTCAATTTAGTTATGCAGCCTGGAAAGGAGGGGAGCATGAAAAGGTAGTAAGGGAAAATGCTGCTAAAGAAAAACTTGTAGATATCTCTAATCAATCAAAAATTCTAAATTGTAAAAAAATAATTCCATTTGCAAGTTTTATTTATTTTTCCAATAAATTAAATTTTTATATGAATGACTCTGTTAATTCTCCTGAAACAGTTTACGATTATTTAACTAAAAGTTTGCTAAATCCTATTATAATGCAGCCTGGTGAAAAACAGTTTGTAAATCAACTTCGGCAAAACAAATCTTCACTCGAATTTTGGAAAGATAAATTTGAGTTTAATAGTCAAAACAAAGGCATCGATATATACAAAAAAAGCTATAAATTAGAAGAAATCCAAAATGAATTTATTAAATATCAGAAAAAAATATTTTCTAAAAATTCAAAAGCTTTGATTTATTTTTTACATAAATTTAATTTTCTAGGTGCTTTTCAGAAACTAAATATTTTTTTTGTAGACAATAAAAGTAATTATGAATACTCAATTTTTTCAGGAATAAAAAAAACAGACAACAAAGAACATGATATCTCTATGCATAGTGAATCATTATCTTTTATTTTTAAAAATGAGTTTGGATTTGATACTCTAACTGTTAATGGATGTTTTGAGTGTTCTCCAAAAAATTTTTCTAAAGTTTCTAAAACTCTGGCAATTGGCAGTCTTAATGCAATGGGTTTGAAATTAAATCTAGCAATTATATTTAGATTGGATGTAATTTTGCTTTTTTTGAAAAAACTAATAGTTTTTTTAAGAAAATTGAAGTAATAATAATTTATGGGCCTGTAGCTCAGTTGGTTAGAGCAGTACACTCATAATGTATTGGTCCCAGGTTCGAGTCCTGGCGGGCCCACCAGTTAGTTATTTACAAATTCCTGGAGTTTACTTATTAAAATATTAATATCATTGTTATTAGAACTTAATATTGACGCAAATTCTTCTTTTTGAGTTCTGGCCAAACTAAGTCCCTCAACAATTAAATCTCTGATTAATGGTTTCTCTGGATTTTTTGTATAAACTCTCCAATCAATTTTTATTTCCGGATTTCCATCATCTGGATAAATTTTAGATCTAATTATTGTATAATTGGAGCTTTTTTGTTCAGCTTCAATAACTTCGAATTTACTTGAGGAATAATCACTCAACCTTGAAGTTAAGCTTTTTAAGAAATATTTTTTAAAAGCTTGCTGATAATTTTCAATATCTTTTTTTTCAGAGGATTTACGTAATTCTCCTAAAGTATACAAACCAAGTGCTTCAATATCTACATTATTTGAAGCTATTTCTTCAATAAATAGAGCTTTTTCCTCCTTGCTTAAGCTTGTGCTAGACAATTTTCCGATTGCTTCGTTTACAAGTTCTGTAATAAAATCTTTTGGATTTGAACTATATGCCTGTAGTGAGGTAAATTTGAATAAAAGAACTAGGCCGAAAAAAAAATTACTTAACTTTTTCATTTTAATGAAATTAATTATCTAAATCCCAATCATCTTGGTCACTGTCAGAATTTTTTATTTTTCTTTCTCTGTCTTGAAGATATACACTTTTTAATGAGGAGTATAAGTCGATTGAATTTTTTTCTAAGCTATCGAAATTAGTTATATTGTCAGATCTAAAATCTACTGCCCCGATACCTTTTATAGAATAAAAATCTAATTCATTTCCTGATATGTTAAATAATTCTTTTTCTCTTAAAGTAACATGTGCAAACGGATCAACAAATGAGTCAGCAATTAATCCCACCGAGTCCCTTACTGTTGTCGGTCCTAAAATTGGAAGCACAAAATAACAACCTGATCCTACACCGTAGTTTCCTAAAGTTTGGCCTACATCCTCTTTATGAGGTTTAAGACCTATTTTTTCCGCTGGATTAAAAAATCCTAAAATTCCAACCGATGTATTAATAATAAAACTTCCAGTGGAGTGGCCTAATTGTTTAATATTTCCTTGTAACAAATTATTTGGAATTGATAAGAGTGTAGCAACATTAGATGTAAAATTACTTGTTCCATGTTTTAAAGGTTTTGGTAATTTATTATATCCTTTGGCAATTGGTTCTAAAATTATATCATCAAATGCCATATTGAAGCTGAACACAGCTCTACTTAAGCCTTCAAAACACTCCTCAGTTGCCTTTGCGCTTTTTATTGGAAGGCTTAGTATTAGGCTTAAAAACAACACACTAATAAATTTTTTTGAGTACATAATTAATATGCTATATATATAAATTTAATCAATATGCTATACAAATTTAAGCTTAAATTTGATTTAATCTTGTTTAAATATAGGTCAATTCTGAAATGATTAAAAAAAACCTATATTTATCGCCAAATTATTCAAATAAAAAACGAGCCAAAAAAAGCATTAAATTTATAATTTTGCATTACACAGGAATGCAATCTGAAATTGAATCTATTAAAAGACTTAAAGATAAGAGTTCTAAAGTAAGTTGTCACTATTTAGTTAATAGAAAAGGCAAAGTTTTTAACATGGTTCCAGACAAAAAAATTGCTTGGCATGCAGGAAAATCAAAGTGGAAGAATTTCAAAAATTTAAATAAAACTTCTATCGGTATTGAGCTTGTAAATAAAGGACACAATTTTGGTTACCAAAATTTTACTAAGATTCAAATTATGTCCCTTATTTATTTATGCAAAAAACTTAAAAAAAAATATAATATCAGAAACTCAAATTTTCTAGGCCATTCTGATATCGCTCCTCATAGAAAAATTGATCCAGGGGAAAAATTCCCTTGGAAAAAATTAAGTAAATTTGATCTTGGAATATGGTACAGAGAAAAAAATATAAAGATTAACTTAAGTGATAACAAAAAAAATAAAGTTATTTTTTTTAAAAATTTGTATAAAATCGGATACAGGTATTTTCATTTACACAAAAGAGTTAAAAAAGATAAATTAGTAATAAAAGCTTTCCAACAAAGGTATCGTTCCTCAAAAGTGAATGGAGAAATTGATCAAAAAACCTTGAAAATCAGCCATTTTCTGGCAAACAAATAGATTCATTGTTGAAAGTTTTAAATTTATAAAGTAAAAGCTTTTCTGCCAGATAATTGGATAGTCGCTGTAAACACGTTTTGCAGAGGAAAGTCCGGGCTCCATTAAGACACAGTGCCAGTTAATTGCTGGCGAAGGTGACTTTAGGGATAGTGCCACAGAAAATAAACCGCCTAATCAAGGCAAGGGTGAAACGGTGAGGTAAGAGCTCACCGGTTTTTTGGTAACAAAAAACGCATGGCAAACCCCACTGGGAGCAAGGTTAAATAGAGAAGACATTGCACCATAAAGTGCTAAAAATAGTCTTAAATTAGTCTTCTGGGTTAACCGCTTGAGCTTAAATGCGAATTTAAGCCTAGAGAAATGACATCTTCAATGACAGAACCCGGCTTATAGATTATCTGGCAAATACCTCAGTTTATGTTCTGCTTTTGTACTAAACCTTATTTTACAAATTTATTGACTATTTTTTAAAAACCCATACTATCCCAAGCAATCCCATATTGGAGGGTGATTTGAGATTAATTACAAAAATTAGGTTTTTAGTGAACTATGTTTTTATCGAATTACGAGAACAAATTGGACAAGAAAGGAAGGGTATCTGTGCCAGCTACTTTTAGGTCTCATCTGAATTCAATGGGATACAATGGTTTTATAAGCTATCCGTCTTTCAACCATTCAGCATTAGAAGCATGCTCTCAAGATAGGATCGAAAAACTCTCAAACACAATAGACTCTTTAAATCCTTTTGAAGAAAAAAGAGATTATTTTGCTACTTCAATTTTATCCGAAAGTGAAAATTTGCAGTTTGACACTGAAGGCAGAGTCTCATTATCAATCAAATTATTAAATCATGCAAAAATTAAAAACAGTATTTTATTTGTGGGTTTAGGAAAGACATTTCAAATCTGGGAACCAAAAAATTTTGAAAAATTTAAAATACATGCAAGAAAAAAAGCTTTTCAAAATAGATCTAACTTAAAATGGGACAACAAACAGAAAGGGGAGCTGTAATGAGTATAAATGTTGGAGGGGGAGAACTAAGAGAACTTAAACCTAGAATATTAGTTGTAGGAGTTGGCGGAGCCGGGGGCAACGCAATCAATGCAATGATCGATGCTGGCATGCAAGGAGTTGAATTTGTTGCGGTTAATACCGATGCTCAAGACTTAAAAATGAGCAAAGCTGATGCAAAGATACAAATAGGTATGAATTTAACTAAAGGACTGGGAGCAGGCGCAAAACATGATATTGGTCAAGCAGCTGCGGACGAGTCTATTAATGAAATAGTAAATTATATTCAAGGAAGTAATATGGTTTTCATAGCTTCTGGAATGGGAGGTGGCACTGGGACTGGCGCTTCTCATGTAATTGCAAAAGCTGCGAGAGAAATGAACATATTAACGGTTGGAGTAACCACTCTTCCATTTACTTATGAAGGTCCTAAAAGAATGAGGAGAGCCGTTGCAGGTTTAGAGGAATTAAAAAAGTATTTAGATACCACTATTGTTGTTCCCAACCAAAACTTATTTAAAATCGCTAATGAGGCAACAGGTTTTGAGGAGTCTTTTAATTTATCCAATGACGTTTTAAAACATGGAGTTCAAAGCATCACAGATCTTATGGTGAGGCCAGGTATGATTAATTTAGATTTTGCAGATGTAGAAACTGTTATGAACTCAAGTGGTAAAGCAATGATGGGAACCGGCGAGGCAGAAGGAGAAAATAGAGCAATGGCAGCAACTGAGTTAGCTTTAAATAACCCATTAATCGACGAATACACTTTACAGGGTGCAAAAGGGCTTCTTGTAAATATTACTGGAGGAAGTGATATTAAACTTTTTGAAGTAGATGCAGCAGTAAACAAAATTAGAGCCGAGGTTGATCCCGAGGCTGAATTGATTTTTGGAGCAATTAAGGATGAAAACATGAATGGAAAAATAAGGGTATCGATTGTTGCAACTGCTCTACATGGTTCTGAGACTAAACCTTATTTGAATTTAGTAAACAATACTCCAAAAAATAGTTCTCCTTTAAACAAAAGTCTTGACCACGGAGATAGCTTATTTAGTAACAGTCATCATATAGAGAAAAATATTGTTAATTCTATAAATGGCGCAACAGCTCTAAAGCTAGATGAAAGTTATGAAATAAAGAGTAGCGAGGAACAAAATACTCTTATTAATGATTTTGAAAGTAATGAGGAAAATAAAATATTAAACGATGAAATGGAGCAAAAAAATCTTAATAATGAAATTCCCACTGGAGTTTCAATTGAAAGCGCCTCTTATATTGAAAAAAATGATAATAACAACACTACCGGAACGATTTTTCAAGATAGCAATACTTTAAAAGGAGAAGTTGAAGATGAGTATACTCCAAAACTATTTTCAGAGGAGCATAATTTAGAAAATTCTGAACAAAAAGACTTATCAGAAAACCAAAATACAACTGGGTTATTTGATCAGGATTTAAACGAGGATGAAGATTTTGAAATACCTGCGTTTTTAAGAAGACAAAAATTTTAATGATTAAAATTTATTCAAATGAACACTCAAAAATCATCACTGGAATTTTCACATTTTCCAGTGATGTTGAGTGAAATCATAAAACTCTCCACTCCATCAAAAGGAGGAATTATTCTAGATTGTACCTTCGGCGGAGGGGGATACTCAAAAGCCTTACTTGGATATTCAAAAACAAAAGTTGTTAGTTTAGATCGAGACACCGCAGCTAAGATAATCGCAGAAAAATTAGAAAAAAAATATCAAAATAGATTTAAATTTTATCATTCGAAATTCAGCCAATTAAACAAAGTAATCAAAGAACAAGTAGATGTAGTAATTTTTGATTTAGGCGTTTCTACGATACAATTAAAAGATCTATCAAGAGGTTTTTCTTTTAGATCAAATGAAACTTTAGATATGAAAATGGGTCTTTCTAGTTTTTCAGCCCAAGAAGCAATAAATAATTTAAGCGAGAAACAACTAAAACTTATAATAAAAATTTTAGGTGAGGAAAAAGAAGCATCTAAAATAGCTAAAAATATAGTTAGAGCTAGAGCAGAGAAAAAAATTGTCAAAGCAAGCGATTTAGTAAAAATTATTGAGAAAAGTAAAAAAAAAAATTTCTCAAGAAAAATAAATCCATGCACAAAAACATTTCAGGCTTTAAGAATATTTGTAAATAGAGAAATTACTGAACTCATAAATGGAATTATTTACGCTACAAAGTTATTGCGCCCTGGAGGTAAAATTTTAA
>CACNYH010000010.1 GCA_902624495.1 uncultured Pelagibacteraceae bacterium
TTAAAGATGCTAAAAAATTTTATAAAAACTTATTTGTAATCCTTATCACTTTAAATCTTTCTTATACTTTTTATTGGTCTGTAAAAAATCATCCTCATCAATATCTTTTTTTTAACTTTTTGTCTAAAAGTTACGCGTATGAGAATTTTGATTTAGACTGGTGGGGTGTATCACATAAATCTTCGATTGAGTATATTCTGCAAGACAGCAAAAAAAATAAAATATTAATATACGCTGAGGGTTTTACAAATCTAAAAGATACTTACTTATATCTAGATCAAAAAGCAAAAGATAGAATTGTTTTAGCTGATTATCAAAAAGCTGATTATGTGATCGATAATAGAATGCGAAGAGTCAGAGCAAATAATAATATTAGGGAAAATAATAATTTTGAACTTATTTATGATCTTAAAATAAGTGGTCAAATTATCACTTCAATTTTTAAAAAAATAGAATAATAGGTGGATAAAATTATTTATATAATATAATTAAATTCTTATGAGAACTTTTATATTAAAGACTATTGTTATTACTTTGGCTATATATATCTTATTTCAGTTTACTCTAGGGCAAGTGATAAATGATATTTCTTCAAAATTCAATTTAGTATCCAATCACCATCAACGAATAGAAATTAAATCAAAGATTTTAGAAGAGATGAAAAAAGGTGCAGAAAAAGAAAATTTATTTTCTAATGAAGAAAGAGTTATACTTTCAAATTTTATAAATAAGATTCTCAACGAATTAAAAATAGAACCCTCAAAATAATTTAAGTTCTATTTTTTTATAATACCAAGTTTTATAAACAAAAGATTTTTTAATGTTCTGATAATTTCAAGTCTAGGAATTTTTGACTTACCTTTTTTTCTATCTTTAAATGTAATTGGTATTTGCGTCATCTTGTTATTTGATTTGTTTAGTAAATTTATTGTTCCTAAAAAAAAACTGTAACCTTCCAATGATACCTCGTTCATATCAAAACCTTTAAGAGTTCTAAGATTAAAACCTCTATAAGATGTTGTGAATTCATCTAAGTTTATTTTAAGAACAAATTTAATAAGTTTATTACCGAAAAAACTTAAGATATATCTAAGAAAACTCATTTCATTTCTTCCTCTAGGCATATATCTAGACCCAATTACAAAAGAATTCGTCTCCAAAAGTTTGATGAATTCTGGAATTAACATCGGATCGTGAGAAAGATCTGCATCTAAAGTAATTAATAAATCGTAATTGTTTTTTTTTGCATAATTAAAACCAAGCTTATGTGCTGTATTTAACCCCTCTTTTTTTGAACGTTTAATAAGATTAATTGTTTTTGAAGCATGTGACTTATATTTTTCAATTACTGACCAAGTATTATCTGGTGAGTTATCATCAACTATAAGGACATCAAAATTTTCTTTAATAGCTGTAATCTTGTCTAAAAAAGAATTTATATTTTCAACTTCGTTGAAAGTTGCAGTAAAAACTAAAACTTTTCTCATAAACTATTTTTATTATAAATTTTAGGTTGTGCAAGATCTTAAAAAAATGGCGGAGAGAGAGGGATTCGAACCCTCGAAACGGTTTCCCGTTTACACGCTTTCCAAGCGTGCGCCTTCAACCTAGCGGCTTAGAATCGTTGATTAACTTTCAATTTATTTTTAAGACTTTAAAAAAATTGGTCTAGCGACGACCATATGGCGACCAATCTTAATTAAAAATTTAGTTTAAATCCTAAATTTCCACTTAAGCTTTTAACATCCTGATTAGTATTTTTTGCAGAAATACCAGCAGTAAATTTTCCATTATCTGTAATCTTTTTTTCGTAACCTAAATTAGCAACTAATGAAATCTCT
Source organism: uncultured Pelagibacteraceae bacterium (assembly GCA_902624495.1). Lineage (GTDB taxonomy): Bacteria > Pseudomonadota > Alphaproteobacteria > Pelagibacterales > Pelagibacteraceae > Pelagilacustribacter. Next base: position 1,842 of record CACNYH010000010.1, read on the forward strand.
CTTGTAAGAGCATTATCTTGTTTGTACGTGGCGCTTGTGCCATTAATTGAATAAACTTGAGATTTGTCTCCTACCAAATTTCTAAAATCTAATAACCAACCTAGATTAAAATTATTATTATCATTATTTATAAGATTGTATTTATCAGAAAAAAATACAGACACGTTTCCCACTTTTCTATTTCTCCATGAATAATATTTGCTCTCGTCATAACTTGGTGTAATTGAAAAACTTCCAGTTAATCCAACATTTGGAATAAGCTTGGAGTTAGTTTTTGTTACACCAGAATGTACTTCGAAAGTTTGGTAATTACTGTCTATATCTAATTTACCTGATGATGTTGTGTTTGTTAAAATTGTTCTCTCACCCTCTTTTAAAGTAATTCCACCTAAAATAAAAGAATCTAAGTTAAAAAGATATTTATTGCTTGGAAGATACAATCCAGCAGAAACATTTTGATATGTTATTTTATGATCTTTTTCAAAATCTTGAACTCCAGCTTCAAAAGCAAGAATGAAATCTGAATTTTCTAAAGGTGAAATTAAATTAGCTCCCACATTAAATAAATCGTACTCTAAAGCCAAATTTGTGGCATGTTCTTTTCGATTTAAAAGAGAGGTATAAGTTTCTCCCCAGCCATTACCATCATATAAATTTTCTGAGTCTTTATATCTATTTAAAAATTGTCTTATGTTTAAAGATTTGTAGCTTAAAAGTTCATCTAACGTTTCACTTCCTCCTTGGCCTACTGATCCTGCCGACCCTTTTACTACTTGGTTGCCATCAAGATCTTCTAATGAGAATGAACCCTCGGTTTCATAAAAATAAGATTGACCAGCTCCATGATTAATTTTTAATGTGCTTCCAGTTCTTAAAAGAGCATCTAATTTTCCAACTACTATACCTTTGTCTTTTAAAGTAATTGTAGAATTATTTCCGTATAATTTTATAGCATCGTTTCCAACATCATTTTTTATTGTTCCACTATTGGTAACTGAAGAACTTGCGCCAACTCTTATGGTTGCGTTACTACTGTCAGAATTTGTCATAATACCACTTGAGTTATTTGTTACTGTAGCTGTAGTATTTGAGTCAGCTGCAAAAATTGCAGAACCTGCGTCTGTTGCTTCAATTGTTCCAGAGTTGGTAATTGTCAAGCCTGTGGTGCTATTACTAGTGGATTTACTTATTCTAATTGTATTTCTAGTTGCAGAAATTTGGCCACCAGAATTATTTGTGATGCTCGCATCAGTTGTTCCTTTTGCATCTATTGCTACTATTCCACTTGAGCTGATTGTACCAGAATTTGAAATTGTTAAATCAGAAGTATCATCTGCGAAAATACTGACTGTATTTGATGTTATTGTGGAACCAGAATCAACAGTAACACTTACAGTGTCTCCCGTAATGTTTGCAGGCTTTGTTGCGCTAGTATTTAAAGTTGAATTATTTGTAACTGTTAAAAATTCATTGTTTCCATCAATGTTTTGCTGACTGGTAGTTGTAGCGCCATTATTAAGTGTTGCGCTGTCAGCTAAAACAATCTGGGACAAAGATAAAAAACAAAAAAAAAGTAAAATTAACTTTAAATACATTTTGTGTAATTTATTTAAGTTAAAATTAATATCAATTTTAAAAAAACTAATAAAATCCTCTATAATGGCGGAGAGAGAGGGATTCGAACCCTCGAAACGGTTTCCCGTTTACACGCTTTCCAAGCGTGCGCCTTCAACCACTCGGCCACCTCTCCAATTATTTTTTTTGGTCTCATAAATTAGTTGAAAATAATTTCTCTTAATTCGTTTATAAAATTCTTTTTTGTTGGAAGGTTGTTTGTTTTGATTTTTGTTAAAATATTTTTATAGTTTTTATTAATATGATTAATCAAATTTTCTAATGATTTAAGATTTCTTTCACAAACAAATACCCCTTCTCTATCTCTTACGACATGATCAACTTCTTTAAAAACAATTACCGGCCTACATCTAGCTAAAGCCTCATCCAAAACCTGAGGGTGAGCTTCAGTATAGGAAGGTAGAATAAATATACTGTGATTGTCATATATATCAATAATTGCATCATTATTATTTTCAAAACTCATTAAATTTATATTCTTAAATTTTTCTTTTAATTCGACATTTTTTTCGGATGTTACGATAGTTAAAGAAAAGTTTGTATCTCTCAAAATATTGATTAAAGAAAAAATTCCTTTTTCAACTCTTACTCTACCTACATACAATAATTTAATATTATCAGGATTAATATTTTTTAAATCTTCAAACCATTTATCACTTAATTGTGATGGGTTAACAACTTTGCCATCATTATTTTTGAGTAAATGTTTTCTGCACGCTATTAATTTTGCTTTTAAAATTCCAATTTTATAAAAAAAATTATAGATAAAAGGTCCTAAGACTCCTAAAATTGATTTATATTCTTGATAACCGTCACTACGTAAATAAATAAAATGCTGCTTTGAAAAAAATTTAAGTAAAAGACTTGCAAGAAAAGTGTACGGGGACAGTGAGATGATTAAATATTTTGAGTTTTTATCTTTAAAACTTTTAAAAATTGAGATTAAGTATGTAAAAATATTTTTAAAAATTGAAATTTGTTTAATATTAATTCTTATTGACCTTATTTTTTTGGAATATCTAGCTATTAAACTTATATTAGAATAATTACTTAATTCTTCTGGTATTGATTTCAATTCAATATTATCACAAAAAAAATTATTATTTTCATCTAGGTAGACACTTTCATTACTAATTATGAATAATTTATTTTTCATATTTAATTAGTTTTTTTATACCCTTCTCTAAGGAAATTTTTGGATGCCAATTAACATCTTTTTTAAATTTTGATATGTCAGCGAGAGAGTTTTTAGCCTCCCCAAGTCTATTTGGAATGAATTTTTTCTTACCATTAAATATCTTAGCAAGAGTATTTATTGAAGTTTTTTTTCCAGAACCTAAATTATATACTTTGTTTATACACTTACTTTTAATTACTTTAACACACGCTTTTGCTATATCGTCAACATGGATAAAATCCCTTGTCTGTTTCCCATCTCCAACTATAGTTAATGCTTTATTATTTTTTGTTTGTGATAAAAAATTACCTATTACAGCGCTATATTGACCTGAAATATTAAGCCTAGGTCCATATACATTAAAAAATCTAAAAGAAATATTTGGCATTTTAAACATCAAGCCATATCTCATTATTATTTCTTCTCCGATAAACTTTGTTACTGCATAAGGATTATTCAAATCAATTTTATCTTTTTCAGAGGTTGGGAGTTTTTTTGGAATTCCGTAACAGCTTGAAGATGCAGCATAAACCAATTTTTTTATTTTCGCTTTCTTTGCGGCTTCTACAACTTTAAGAGTGCCAATTACATTATTTTTAAAATATTTTTTTGGATTTTTAATACTTGGAATGATTTGAGCAAGGGCAGCAAAATGAAAAACATAATGAACTCCTTTGAAATATTTGTCTAAATTTTTACTCTTCGAAATATCAATTTTAATTATTTTAACGTCTTTTTTCCTGTGATGAGACAAATTAGATTTTTTTCCAGATACAAAGTTATCTAAAACTATCACTTTATGTCCAATTCTTACAAGATGATCTGTCAAGTTGCTTCCGATAAAACCAGCTCCTCCTGTTATAATAGATCTTTTTTTCATTAAGTTTCTTTATTAATCTTTAAGACTCCAATGAAAGCCTCTTGTGGTATTTCAACTTTTCCAAACTGCTTAGATCTTGCTTTACCTTTTTTTTGTTTTTCAAGAAGTTTTCTTTTTCTGTCTGTTGCCCCTCCACCATGAATTTTTGTCAGTACATCTTTTTTGAACCCTTTTATGGACTCACGAGCAACTATTTTTCCACCTATAGCGGCTTGAACTGGTATCATAAAGTTATGTCTGGGTATTAAATCTTTTAATTTTTCACAAACCTGTCTTCCGGTTTTTTGTGCAAAGTCTTTGTGTATAATCATAGCCAAAGCATCTACTGATTCAGAGTTAACTAGAATTCCAAGTTTAACTAAATTTCCCTCTCTATATTCAGAAATTTCATAATCAAAACTTGCATACCCGCTAGATACAGATTTAAGCCTATCATTAAAATCAAAAACCACTTCATTAAGAGGTAAGTCATACGCAAGAACTGCCCTATTTCCCGAATACGAAAGATTCGTTTGTACACCTCTTTTATCTTGGCAAATTTTAATAATTGAACCTAAATATTCGTCAGGTGTTATAATTGTTGATTTGATCCAAGGTTCCTCAATTTTTTCAATTTGAGATGGATCGGGCATGTTGGATGGATTTTGTAAATCAAGAATTTCCTTTTTGGTAGTATGAACTTTGTAAATTACCCCTGGGGTTGTTGTTATAAGGTTTACATCAAATTCTCTTTCCAATCTTTCTGTAATTATCTCAAGATGTAACAATCCTAAGAAACCACATCTGAAACCTAATCCTAAAGCACTTGAGGATTCTGGTTCATATGAAAAGCTCGCATCATTTAATTTTAGTTTAGCTAAACCATCTTTTAGCTTTTGATACTCAGAACTATCAACTGGGAATAAACCACAAAATACGACGGGCTTGCTTGGTTTAAATCCAGGCAATGGATTGCTTATTGGATTAGTCGCATCACATATCGTATCTCCAACTTTAGTCTCGGATAAAGATTTAATTCCAGTAATAATAAATCCGATTGAACCTGAATTTAATACTTCTACATCTATAGGTTTTGGAGTAAAAACTCCTACTTTTTCAATAACATGCTCTTGATTGTTTGACATAAGTTTAATTTTCATTCCTTTTTTTAGTTTTCCATCAATCACACGTACAAGGATTACAACGCCTAGATAACTGTCATACCAGCTATCTACTAATAAACATTTTAATTTTTCATTTAATATTCCTTTTGGGGCTGGTAATTTGGTAATTATTGCTTCAAGTATGTCACTAACACCTTCACCTGTTTTTCCTGAACAAGGAATTGCATTTAAAGTTTCAATGCCCACTACATCTTCAATTTCTTTTTTTGTTTTTTCGATATCTGAAGCGGGTAGATCAATTTTATTTAAAACGGGTATTACCTCATGATTTATCTCAAGCGCTTGATAAACATTCGCTAAAGTTTGTGCTTCTACCCCTTGAGTGCTATCTACAATTAGAAGAGATCCCTCACATGCTGAAAGTGATCGACTAACTTCGTAGCCGAAGTCAACGTGTCCTGGCGTGTCAATAATGTTTAGAATATAATCATGACCGTCTTTTGCTTTATAATTTAATTTTACTGTTTGTGCTTTAATTGTAATGCCGCGCTCTCTTTCGATGTCCATTGAATCTAAAACTTGTTGTTTCATTTCACGATCAGTCAAACCACCACATTTTTGAATAATTCTGTCTGCAATCGTAGATTTGCCATGATCTATATGCGCAATTATAGAAAAATTACGAATTCTTTTGATTTCTGACATCTCTAGGACCTAATTGTAGCACCAGTTTTTTCTTTTACTACTTCAATGATTTTTTTGCTTATTTGATCTAAATCTTTCTCACTTAAAGTTTTATCATCAGCCTGTAGTGTAACATTTATAGCGACTGATTTTTTATCCTTTGGTATATTTTCACCCTCATAAACATCAAAAGTTTTAACATCCTGAATAATAGAATTATCGATTTCTCTAATAATTTTTTCTAAAAGGCCTATCTTGAAAATTTTATCAATTACAAAAGCAAAATCTCTTTCAGACTTTTGAAAATCCGATGATTTAAAGCTCTTTTTAGTTTGACGAATTTTTTTGCTAGGTTCGGGCAAATTTTTTAAAAAAATTTCTAAACCGTAGATATTAGGTTCTTTAAAATCTAATTTTTTAATTATTCCTGGATGTATTTCTCCAAAATAAGCAAGGTGCGGACCTTTCTCTGATTTAAGAGTAATTGAGCCAGATCTGCCAGGATGATAGCAAGATGTAGTCTTATCGCTTACAAATAAATGTTGTTGAGGAACACCAAGTTCAATCAATGATTTTACTACATCACTTTTGATATCGAATACATCAATATCTCTGTCTTTTTCTATCCAACTTTTTCTCCCAACTCTCCCTGACTTTAAAGCACCAATAACAATTTGTTGTTCCCCAGGGTTTTTGCCATAAAATGTTGGGCCAATCTCAAATAATGAAATATCTTGATATCCACGATCTTGATTTTTTTTTAAATGAATTGCTAGATTAGAGAATATCGATCTTCTCAAAACATCCAGATCGCTTGAAATTGGATTTAAAATTGAAATTTCTTTTTCCCCTTTTGAAAATTGTTTATCAATTTTAGAGTCTGTGAAAGACCAAGTTACAGTTTCTAAATATCCTTTTGAAGCAAGAGATCTTTGAGATAGATGAAATAACTTTTGCTTAAAATTAAGAGTTTCTTGCTCTCTTTTTCTCTCAGGTTCGACCAATTTTATATTATCAAAACCTTTAATTCTAATTAGTTCCTCAATTAAATCTACCTCTTGATTTATATCTGGTCTCCATGAAGGAACTTGTACTCTCAATTCTTTTTTATTTTTTTTAAATTTAAACTCTAATAAATTAAAGATTTTCTCTGCCTCATTAATAGAAATTGGTATTCCAATTAAATTTTCAAACTTATCAATATCAAATTTAATTATTTTGCTTTTTTGAATATTTTTGCCAACTATAGTAAATTTACTAGCCTGACCTCCACATATCCTTGTAATTAGTTCCGTTGCTATTTCTAATCCCTCTAAAATAGAGTTTGGATCGATACCTCTTTCAAATCTATACTTTGCATCTGTATTAATATTTAATTCTTTTGCAGTTTTTCTAATTGAAGATGGCATAAAGTATGCTGACTCTAAAAGAATATTTCTAGTTTCAAGCTCTGTTGATGTTTTTGTTCCTCCAATAATTCCTCCAAGTCCAAGCACACTTGATTTATCTGAAATTACACACATTCCTTTTTTAAGTTTATATTTCTTGTTATCAAGGCCCTCAAATTCTTCTCCGTCCTTAGAGTCTCTTACAATTATTTCTTTATCGATTTTGTCGGCATCATAAGAATGTAACGGACGGTTCAAATCAAACATTACATAATTGGTGATATCAACAATCGCTGAAATTGGTTTAAGACCAAGTGCTAAAAGTTTATTTTTTAACCACTCTGGACTTTCTTTATTGGATAAATTTTTAATATAGCAGCTTCCAAATATTGCACATCCTTGATTTGGGTCCTTTTTTATGGATGTTTTAATTAAATTTTTAATGGATTGCTTAAATTTTTTCTTCTTAAGTGGAATTAATTTACCAATACCTGTTGATGATAAATCTCTGGCAATTCCTCTTATTCCTAAACAATCTGCTCTATTAGGGGTTATTGAAATATCAATTGTTTTTTCAGATTTACTTTTGAAATAACTTTTTCCAATGTCTATCTCATTATTTTTTAATTCAATAATTCCATCACTTTCGTTCGAAATATTCAATTCACTTTCAGAACATAACATTCCTTTTGACTCAACTCCTCTAATCTTAGCCACTTTTAATTGAAATTTTGTTTTTGGAATAACAGCGCCTGGAGGAGCATAAATTGTAAAAAGTCCATCTCTTGCATTTGGTGCACCACAGACAACTTTTAAAATTTCATTTCCTCCAACATCAACATCACAGACTTTTAATTTATCTGCGTTAGGATGTTTTTCAGCTTTTATGATTTTTGCTATTTTAAATTTTCCAAGTTCACTGGATTTTTCTTTAGTTCCCTCTACCTCTAGACCAATATCTGTGAGTTTTTGAATAATTTCATTTTGACTTACTTTGGTTTGTAAATGTTCTTTTAGCCAAGGAAGGGTAATTATCATTTGCTAAGTCCTCTGTAGTTTGTAGGAACATCTAGAGGATCAAATCCAAAATGGCTTAACCAACGATAATCTGTTTCAAAAAAGGATCTTAAATCATTAATACCGTATTTAAGCATTGCTAAACGATCGATACCCATGCCAAAGGCAAAACCTTGATATTTTTTTGGGTCAATTTTTACATTTTTAAGAACATTTGGATGAACCATTCCACATCCTAAAACTTCTAACCACTTATCGCCTTCTCCGATTACAATTTTCTCATTTTCAATTTTGTAACCTATATCTACCTCTGCTGACGGCTCAGTAAATGGAAAGTGGCTAGGTCTAAATCTCATTTTTACATTTTTTACTTCAAAAAATTCTTTTATAAAATAATCTAAACATCCTTTTAAATGACCCATTGTAATATTTTTGTCTATATGAAGCCCCTCTAGCTGATGAAACATCGGAGCATGTGTTTGATCACTATCGCATCGATAAGTACGTCCTGGTACAATTATTTTAAAAGGAGTTTGTCCAGAAAGCATTGTTCTAATTTGGACAGGTGATGTATGTGTTCTTAATAATAATTTTTTATCTTTATCTAAATAGAAGGTGTCATGCATGTCTCTAGCAGGATGATCTTCTGGTGTGTTAAGAGCAGTAAAATTATTATAATCTGTTTCAACGTCAGGTCCCTCTGCTACTGAAAAACCAATCTCAGAGAATATAGATGATATTTCATCTATCACTTGAGAGACTGGATGTATTTTTCCATTTTGATACGGCCTTATAGGTAAAGTTATATCAACTTTTTCATTTTTTAATTTTTCACTTATCTCTAAATTTTCTAGATCAAAATTTTTTTGTTCAATTTGATTTGTTAGGTCGTCTTTTATTTTATTTAAATTTGAGGCAAATTCTTTTCTTTTTCCAGGATCTAATGAGCCTAGGGTTTTGAACTGCTGGGTAATTTGACCATTTTTTCCAAAAAACTCTGTTTTTATGTTTTGTAAATCTTCCTTAGTTTTTACAGAGTCAATTTTAGCATTGAAAATAGAATTTATTTTATCCAAATCACTCATCAGATAACTTATTTTTTATATTAAGTTGAAGTTAAATCAAAGACTCTTTTAACCCAGCGAGGATTGAACTTTTTTAACCACAGATTTAAATACTTCTGGGTTATTGTAGGCTAATTCAGCTAAGACTTTTCTGTCTAATTTAATTTTAGATTTAGTAAGTCCATTTATAAACTTTGCATAAGTAAGACCCTCTGCTCTTACACCCGCATTTATCCTTTGGATCCACAGTGACCTAAATTCTCTTTTTTTTGCTTTTCTATCTCTGTAGGCGTATTGCATCGCTTTTTCCATAGCTTGACGAGCAATTCGGATAGTGTTTTTTCTTCTTCCGTATTGACCTTTTACAGATTTTAAAACTTTTTTATGTTTTGCTCTTGTTACAACGCCTCGTTTTGTTCTAGCCATGTTATCCTCTTAAGTTGTAAGGCATATACGATTTTACAATTTTAGAGTCTTGTTTAGTCATTATCGTAGTGCCTCTTTGTTTTCTAATCTGTGAATTTGTCCTTTTGATCATACCATGACGCTTTCCAGCTTGAGGCATTTTAATTTTCCCTGAAGCTGTAAATCTAAATCTTTTTTTAGCTGAGCTTTTTGTTTTTAATTTTGGCATAAATAATTTTGGACTTATATAGACATTAACAAATCTTATCAAGTCACTATTATGATTGATTTAAATAGGTTGAATAATCATCACCATCTGCTTACCCTCAAATTTCGGGTGGCTTTCAATTTTAGCAATATCTTTGGTCTCATTTATGATTTTATTCATCAATTCTTTTCCTAAATCAGTATGTTGCATTTCTCGGCCTTTAAATTTTACTGTAAATTTTACTTTATCTCCTTTACTTATAAATTTTTTTGCATTTTTAATTTTAAAATTATAATCATGGGTTTCAGTTCCAGGTCTTAACTTGATTTCTTTTAATGATACCGTCTTTTGTTTTTTCTTTGCTTGGTTTGCTTTTTTTTGCAAATCATACTTATATTTTCCCATATCCATGATTTTGCAAACAGGAGGATTGGCATTAGGTGATATCTCTATCAAGTCAAGATCTTCCTGTTTAGCTAATTCAATTGCTTTCTTGAGAGGAAGTACACCATGATTGGAACCATCGCTTCCTATTACTTGAACATCTAAAGCTCTAATTCTTTCGTTAGCTCTAGGGCCTTGTGGTTTTGATCTTCTTTGAAAATAATTTGGTTTTGAATTTGACACTTAATTTAATGGCAACTTATTTAGATCTATCATGTTTTTAATTAATTCGTTTCTCTTTATTGTTTTTTGTTTATCTGATCCTAACTTTCGCACAGTGACAGTGTTGTCCGCAACTTCTTTTTTTCCACAAACAACTATAAACGGCACTTTCGCAAGAGAGTGTTCTCTTATCTTATAATTTATTTTTTGATTTCTTAAATCCATTTCACATTTTATACCTTCTTTAAATAGATCTTCAAATAACTTTTTTACATAATTATTATTGTCTTCAGCAATAGAGCAAACTACTGCTTGTGCTGGAGATAGCCAAAAAGGTAACTTGCCTGCGTAATTTTCAATTAAAATTCCAATAAATCTCTCTAAAGAACCAAATAAGGCTCTATGTAACATCACTGGGATTTTTTTATTTCCGTCCTTAGCTACATAGGATGCGCCTAGTCTGCCTGGTAAATTTAGATCTACTTGTAAAGTTCCACATTGCCAATCTCTTCCGATAGCATCTCGCAAAACAAATTCAATTTTAGGTCCATAAAATGCTCCCTCTCCTTTATTAATAGTATATTCAAGTTTAGATTTTTTAATTGCAGTCAAAAGTGCGGCTTCCGACTTATCCCATACACTATCATCTCCAACTCTTTTTTTGGGTCTATCCGAATACTTTAATATTACATCTTTAAATCCCAAATCTTTATAAATTTCCAAAATAAGTTTTGTAACCGACAAAGATTCCTCTGTTATTTGGTCTTCTGTGCAAAAAATATGGGCATCATCCTGCGTAAATGCTCTAACTCTTAAAAGTCCGTGTAAAGCTCCAGATGGTTCATATCTGTGAACTTTTCCAAACTCAGAAAGTTTTAAAGGTAAATCTCTATAACTTTTCAGACCTTGATTGAAGACTTGAACACATCCTGGGCAGTTCATAGGCTTAATTGCAAAAGTCTTTTCGTCTGGTGTCTCAGAGGTAAACATATGTTCACCAAACTTTTCCCAGTGTCCTGATTTTTCCCAAAGTGATTTATCTAAAAGCTCAGGTGTATTTATTTCTTTATAGCCTGCTAACCTTTGCTTCATTCTCATATATTCAATTAATCTTTGAAATAATAACCAGCCTTTTTCATGCCAAAAAACTGAACCAGGACTTTCCTCTCTGAAATGAAATAAATCCATTTCTTTGCCAAGCTTTCTATGGTCTCTTTTTTCGGCTTCTTCCAATCTATGAAGATAGTCATCTAAGTCTTTTTTTGAGCTCCAACAAGTACCGTAAATTCTTTGTAACATCTCATTATTGGAGTCACCTCTCCAGTACGCTCCAGAAACTTTAGTTAATTTAAAAGCCTTTCCAATTTTACTTGAAGAAGCTAAATGTGGTCCTCTACATAAATCATGCCAAGTATCTCCATGATGATAAATAGAGAGTTCCTCATTTTTTGGTATACTCTCAATAATTTCAGCCTTATATTTTTCACCTATCTTCTTGAAATGGGCTATTGCTTTATCTCTCTCCCAAACTTCTCGTTTTGTTTTAACATCTCTATCAATAATTTCTGACATTTTTTTTTCGATCTTTTTTAAATCATCGCTTGTGAAAGGTTCTTTTCTAGCAAAGTCATAGTAAAAACCATTAGCTATAACAGGTCCGATTGTAACTTGTGTGCCTGGAAATAACTCCTGAACAGCCATAGCCATTATATGGGCTGCATCATGTCTTATTACTTCTAAGCCTTCTTGATCTTTAGAAGTAATAATTCTAACTTTTGAATCTTTAATTATCTCATGGCTAAGATCTTTCAAAACACCGTCAACTTCCATAATTAAAGCTGATTTCTCAAGCGACTTGCTAATTTTTTTTGTAAGTTCTAACCCACTAATTGATTTTGCAAAGGGAATTTTTTTACCATCTAATAGCTGTATCTGAGGCATTATTTTTTTAATAATTTTTTATATTCTCTAAGATTTGAATCACACATTATTTCAACATCAAATTTTTTTGCTATGTTTTTTCTACCCTCGTTTCCCATTAATTTCAACTGTTCTTGACTTAATTGACTAACAGTATTCAAATTTTTCGCAAGTTCTCTTGGATCATCATGTTTATATAAAAAACCAGATTTTCTATTCAAAACTGTTTCTTTCGATCCTCCTATGTTACTTGCTATAATTAGTTTACCCATTGATTGAGATTCTACGGCAACTCTTCCAAAAGCCTCTGGCTCAATGCTTGCTGAGACTACTACATCTGCAAGAGAGTAAGCCAATGGCATCTCTTTACAATGATTTATAAACTTGACTTTTTTAGTTAAACTATATCTTTCAACTAAACTATTAAGTTTTTTTGAATAAACTTTTCTTCCTTGATCAGAACCAAGTAAAATAGCTTGGAAATTTGTAAAATTATAATCTTCCATCAAAATATTCAATGCTTCAATAAATTTTTCTTGTCCTTTCCAAGAAGTCAGTCTACCTGGCATTAAAATTGTAAATTTATTTGTATCAAGTTCCCATTCTTTCTTCAATTTTTCTTGTTTCAAAACTGAGATATTTTTTTGATTAAAATAGTCTACGTTGATGCCTCTAAAAATAACTCTTAATTTTTTTTTTTTATTTAAATACTCATTATAATGTTCATTGATATGATCAAAGATAAAATTAGAACCGGCAATAGTCAATTTTGATCTCAACATAACGCTATTATAAAATTTTTTTAGTTTATTTTTAAAATTATAAGTTCCGTGAAAAGTTGTTACAAATACTGTGTTGGTTAGAAGACATGCAAAATAACATGACCAAGCGGGGGCCCTACTCCTTGCATGCACAATATTTATTTTTTTGAATAAAATTAAAATCGTTAAAAATATAATATTTAAAATTATTAAAATTGGATTTTTCGAATGAACTGGCAGTTTAAAAATTCCTACTTTATTTTTTTTTACAAATTTTATTAATTCTCCACCCGAGGTAGCAATAAATGAACCGCAATTTTGCTCAGCAAGATAATGGGCAATATCATAACAACCCGTTTCAGCTCCTCCATAACCTAGTTTGGGAATTACTTGCAAAACATTTATTTTAGTAGTCATCATATTTATATATAATAACAATTATTTAATCGTTATATGAAAAAATTTAAGTATCTTAAAATTTCGAATACGAAAAAACTTAGATATATAGTCAATTATTTTAGAAAGAATCTATATATAATTTTTCTTCCAGGTTTTATGTCTGATATAGAGGGTAAAAAACCTCAAACTCTTTTAAAATTTGCAAAAAAAAACAAATTGGGTTTTTTAAGTTTAGAATACTCTGGACATGGAAAATCTTCAGGTATTTTTACTAAAGGAAATATTAGCATTTGGTCAAAGGATGCTAAAAGTGTAATAAGAAAAATTGTAAAGAAAAATAATTTTATCTTAATTGGCTCAAGTATGGGGGCATGGATAGCATTAAATCAATTTGGTTATTTCAGATCTAAAATTAAAGGGTTTGTTGGAATAGGTTCAGCTCCAGAATTTTTGACAAGATTAATGTGGAATAAATTTCCAAATAAAACAAGAAGAGAATTATTTAAAACAGGAAAAATTTTAATTAAGAACGGAGGATATGAATACCCTATTACTACACAATTAATTAAAGACGGTAGAAAGAATAAGGTTTTAAATAAAAAAATTAGTGCAAATATAAGGGTAACAATGATACATGGACAAAGAGATGAAGTTGTCCCAACTATTTACTCAAATTATGTATTAAATATATTTAGAAAAGCCAAAAAGAAAAAAGTAATTATAAAAAATGGTGATCATAGTTTATCTAATAAAAGATCCTTGAAAAGAATAATTAAAGAATTAAAGATTATTATTAAAGATATACTCTAATCCCTCTACATAAGTTGGAAATTTCAAATTGTATTTGAAAAAGGTTTTCATCTTTTTATTGTCTACTTTTTTGGAGTCCTTATAAAAGTTTCTTAACATTTCACTTTCGACTTCTTCAAGTTTTACTGTATTTGGATTTTTCAGATTAAGTAATTTCGCGCCATAAGCTGCTACATCACTCTGTGAGGCAGGTTTATCATCACAAATATTATAAATTTCATTATTTTTAAAATTATCAAGAGATTTGAATAAAATATTAGCTATGTCCTCAACATGAATCCTTGAAAAAAAATGATTTTTTTTATCTACGACTTGTAATTTACCTGTTTGTAATCTTTTTAAAATGTTAAACTCATTAGAGTATATTCCAGCTAATCTAAAAATTTGTAGCGGATATTTATGTTTATTTGATAATTTTTTCCAAGTATTTTCTGCTGCGAGTCTATTTGACCCGTTCGGAGAAGTTGGTTTGGTAGTGCTGTTTTCATTTACCCATTCACCTTTGTGGTCCCCGTATACACTTGTAGCCGATAAATAAGTGATCCATTTACAATTTGTAATACCTTGCAGATTTTTATCAAAGTATTTAGCAACTATATCTTTGCCTTCAATAGGTGGAATTGAAATTAAAATATAATTTGCTTCCTTTAATTTTTTATCTATAGAGCTATCAAATTTATCATCAGTAAAGTGATATGATGTTATTTTAAAATTATTTAATTCTATTTGATGAGTTTCTTGTCTAGAAGTAATACTTAAATCAAAATCCTTTTTTTCTTGAATTAATTTATTAATAAAACCCTCTGCTACTTGGCCAAAACCAAAGCAAAAGATATTTATTTTACTCATTAACCTGCCTTCTTAACATGAGGTTTTAAACTAATTGGATTGTCTAGTTTATCAAGCATTTCTATTGGGCACACTTGCTTGAAATTTTTAAGTTCATCTTCAAAATTTTCAAGTATTTTTTTTGCTTTTTGGGAAGAAGTTTTGGACACAAAATCTTTAATACTTTCTTTTAAGAACTTTTTCCAATAATCTGTTTCGACTGACTGCCAAATAATTGATGCTGGATTTGCAAAATTTTCGAATTCATTTTTTTCATCATAAACAAATGCCATTCCACCTGTCATACCCGCGCCAAAATTATCTCCAACCGCTCCCAATATTATTGCATTTCCTCCAGTCATATATTCACATCCGTGAGCGCCACAGCCTTCCACAATTGCAAAACTGCCAGAATTTCTTACCGCGAATCTCTCACCGGCTTGGCCCGATGCGTATAGTTTTCCAGAAGTAGCTCCATATAAAACTGTATTACCAATAATCGTATTTTGATCTGCAATCAATTTACTCTTACTTGATGTTTTGACAATTATTTTTCCTCCAGATAAACCTTTTCCTACATAATCATTACAATCGCCCTCAACTGTAATGCATATTCCTTTTGTCAAAAATGCTCCTAAAGATTGCCCAGCTGAACCGGTTAATTTTATATTAATTGTCTCGTCATTTAGTTTTTCATTGCCAAATTTTTTATAGACATGATGTGAGAGTCTAGTCCCAACGGACCTTGACGTGTTCTCAATTTCATATTCAAAATTATTTTTGCTTGAGGTATTTATCCTGTCTTTTATATCTGTCCATATTTTTTCGTCTAGTGTTTCTGGAACTTTATTAATATGATTGTTCTTGCAGTATCTCAAATTTTCACCTGGATCTGCTTGAACTAAGAGAGGATTTAAATCTAAATCGTCTAAATTGGATGCTCCTTTGTTTACTTGAGATAATAAATCAGTACGACCAATAATTTCATTAATAGACTTAAATCCTAGTGAAGATAAAATTTCTCTTACTTCAGTTGCAACAAATTTAAATAAATTTTCAACTTTTTCAGGTGTGCCAGTAAATTTTTCTCTTAAAGATGGATCTTGGCTACATACACCTACTGGACATGTATTTGAGTGGCACTGTCTAACCATTATACATCCCATTGCAACTAAAGAGGATGTTCCCATTCCATATTCTTCTGCTCCCATCATCGCAGCGATTACTACATCTCTGCCAGTTTTTAATCCTCCGTCGGTTCTTAGAGTAACGTTATGTCTTAAATTATTTAAAGTAAGGATCTGATTAGCTTCAGTTAAACCCATTTCCCAAGGTATACCAGCATACTTTATACTTGTCTGAGGGCTGGCCCCAGTTCCTCCAGAGTGTCCAGAAATTAAAATAATATCTGCTTTTGCTTTTGCTACTCCTGCTGCGATTGTGCCTATTCCAGTTGAGGCAACAAGTTTTACTCCCACTCTTGCTTTAGGATTTATTTGTTTCAAATCATAAATTAATTGAGCTAAGTCCTCGATTGAGTAAATGTCATGATGAGGTGGAGGAGAAATTAAAGTTACACCGGGTGTTGAGTGTCTTAATCTTGCAATTTCCTCTGTCACCTTGAATCCCGGGAGTTGTCCACCTTCACCTGGCTTCGCGCCTTGAGCAATTTTTATTTCTATTTCATTTGCATTGTTTAGGTAGTCCACAGTAACCCCAAACCTTGCTGAGGCTATCTGCTTCACTCTTGAATTTGCGCTATCGCCATTTGGCAGAACTTTAAATCGTTTTGCATCCTCTCCTCCCTCACCACTACAAGAAGCTCCTTTAATTCTATTCATACCCATAGCTAATGTTTCATGTGCCTCAGCTGATAAGGCTCCATGTGACATGCTTCCGCTTCCAAATCTTTTTAAAATTTCTTCAAGTGGTTCAACTTCTTCAATTTTTATTGGTTCTTTTAACTTTTTAAATTCTAATAAATCCCTGATATTAATGGGTGGGAGATTGTGTATGCCTGAAGAATACTTTTTGTATTGTTCATAAGAACCACTTGCTACCGCACTTTGAAGCAAGTGTATTAACTTACCTTGATATTGATGATCTTCTCCGCTTTTTCTATACCTGTAAAGACCTCCTATAGGTAAAGTAAAAACATTTTTTGCATTAAATTTTGCATGAAGTTCTTTTATTTTTTTTTCAATACCAATTACACCTATGCCAGATATTCTTGATGACATTCCTGGGAAGTAATCTGAGACTATTGCTCTACTTAAACCCACGGCCTCAAAATTGCATCCGCCTCTGTATGAACTAATCACAGATATTCCCATTTTTGACATAATTTTTAATAGCCCTGCATCAATAGATTTTTTAAATTTAACCACACAGCTTTCAAAATCAGATTTACCAAATAATTTTTTTTCAAATCTTTGGTATATACTGTCTATAGCTAGATAAGGGTTTATAGTTGTTGCACCCACACCGATTAATACAGCAAAAGAATGTGTGTCTAAAGCATCTGAGCATTCAACATTTAATGAGCAATATCCTCTTAGGCCCTGCTTGACTAAATAAGAGTGCACTGCCCCAACTACTAAAATACTTGGAATAGTTGCTTTTTGATTGCTTATATTCTTATCAGATAAAATAATACATGTGCTTCCCTCTCTTACTGATGTTTCTGCTTCTACTCTTATTGCTTCTATTCTGTCTTTTAAAGAAGAAGAGATATCAAATGTGCAATCAATTACTTTGGTTTTCTTCGAAAAAAATTTTTTAAATTTCTTAAATTGTGAATTTGTTAAAATTGGACTGTCTAAAACATAAATGGTTTCCTCAGTTAAATTATCAAAATCTAAAATATTCCCGAGATTTCCAAATCTTGTTTTCAAACTCATCACTTTATTTTCTCTTAAAGAGTCAATTGGAGGATTTGTTACTTGGCTAAAATTTTGTCTAAAATAATGTGAAACCGGCCTAAAATGACTAGATAAGACAGCAACAGGTGTGTCATCTCCCATTGAACCAGAGGCTTCTTTGCCCTCTTCGGCCATAGGATGAAGAATTAATTCCAAATCTTCTATACTTAGTCCCGATAAATACTGTCTCTTTCTTAAATCCTCCCCTGTGAAGTTAGGTTTCTCATTTTCATTAGAAATTTTCTTTTCTAAGTCAATTATTTGTTTATTGTATTTTTTATAGTCTTTAGCTAATAGATCTTTTAATTCTTTATCTTTAAATAATTTTCCTTTTTTTAAATCAATTGCAATTATTTGACCTGGACCTAACTTTCCTTTTTCTATAATTTTTTCTTCAGGAATTTTTATCATTCCGGTTTCAGAACCCGCAAAGAATAAATCATCCGAAGTTATTGTATATCTTAAAGGTCTAAGACCATTTCTATCTGATGACGCCAAAACCCATTTTGCATCAGTAGCACATATTGCTGCTGGTCCATCCCATGGTTCTATTGTACTATTTAGGAAATTAAATAAGTCTTGATGATTTTTTGGAACAGTCTTACTTCTTTTAGACCAAGCATCTGGTATCATCATTAATTTTATCAGTGGAGCGAGTTTGCCAGAATGAACCAATAGCTCGAATACATTATCAAGCGCCCCTGAGTCTGATGAACTTCTGATAACTGGCTTTAAGTCTTTTACATTTTTAAATAATGAGCTAGACATATCTTGCTCATGAATTTTCATCCAATTAATGTTTCCTCTTAAAGTATTGATCTCTCCGTTATGTGCAAGTGTTCTAAAAGGTTGCGCGAGGTCCCAACTCGGAAAAGTATTTGTTGAATATCTTTGATGGAAAACAGCGAATCTTGATGTTAACTTTTCATCATTAAGATCTGGATAAAACTCTGAAAGCATTTCTGCTAAAAACATGCCTTTATACACAATAGATCGTGAACTGAATGAGCAGATATAAAAATCTTTTAATTGGCTTGCTCTCGCTATTTTTTCTATTTTTTTTCGAGTTTCGAATAAGTCTCTCTCAAGATCATTGGTTTTTAAGTTTTCATTCTTTTTAAACATTACCTGAGCAATTTCTGGACGGCTTTGATCGGCAGTTTTTCCAAGCACACTTGGGTTAATCGGAACTTGCCTCCATCCGTAGATATAATAATCACCCTCAAGTAAAGCTGACTCTATAATCTCTCGACATTTTTCTTGTTCAGAATAATCAGTTCTTGGAAGAAAAACCATACCAACGCAGATTCTTTTTTCTTCGTCTAGCGTGTGACCAGTATTTAAAATTTTTTCCTTAAAAAAATCTGGAGCTATTTCAATTTGAATACCTGCTCCATCTCCTGATTTTCCATCTGCATCAACAGCGCCCCTATGCCAAATAGCTTTTAAGGCTTCAATTCCATATTCAACAACTTTTCGAGACTTTTTTCCATTTGTTGAAGCAATTAAACCTACTCCGCACGCATCGTGCTCCATCTCAGAATTATAATTGTAAGTTTTTTCCAAAAGAACTTTATTTTTTTTATATTTATTCATTTATGCTGCTTCTGAAGATTTGTTTTTATTTATTTTCGTTTTTAAGAACTTTTCAATTTGAGCTGCTGCATCCCTACCATCTCTAATTGCCCAAACAACTAATGAAGCTCCTCTTACAATATCGCCAGCAGCAAATACTCCATCTAAATTTGTTTGCATAGTTTTAAGATCTATTTTGATTGTTCCCCATTGAGAAATTGCAAGTTCTTTTGCATTAAATAATGTTGGTAAATCCTCTGGATCAAATCCTAAAGATTTAATCACAAGATCTGCTTTCACTTTATATTCTGATCCAACTTGTATCTCGGGTCTTCTTCTTCCAGATGAGTCTGGTTCACCAAGTTTCATTTTATTAACCTCAACGGCCTCAACTTTTGTGTTTCCAATAAACTTCTTAGGACTAGTCAACCAAACAAAATCAACACCTTCCTCTATAGCGTTACCAACTTCCCGAGCTGATCCTGGCATATTTTCTCTATCTCTTCGGTACAAACATTTAACTGATTTAGCTTTTTGTCTTACTGATGTCCTTACACAGTCCATTGCAGTATCACCTCCGCCAATTACAACTACATCTTTTCCTTCTGCATTAAGTGTTCCGTTATCAAATAACTCTACTGTGTCACCCAGCCCTTTTCTATTTGAAGCGGTTAAAAAATCCATGGCTGGAAAAATATTTTTAAGTTTATGACCGGGTATATCGATCTCTCTAGCTTTATAAACCCCTGTAGCAATTAAAATTGCATCATGTTTCTTTTTTAATTCGTAAAGTGTTTCATCTTTTCCGACTTCAAAATTTTGAACAAATTTAATACCTCCGTCTTTTAAAAGTTTTGTTCTTCTTTCAACAACAAATTTTTCAAGTTTAAAGTTAGGTATTCCATAAATTAAAAGCCCTCCCGGTCTATCGTATCTATCGTAAATTGTAATTTGATAGCCAGATTTTCTCAATTCTTCAGCGCAGGCCATACCAGCTGGACCAGCACCAATAATTCCTATGGATTGCTTTTGCTCTTTTTTTACTTTAATTGGTTTCACCCAACCCTTTTCCCAAGCAGTATCGTTGATATATTTTTCTACCGATCCAATAGTTACAGTTCCGTGACCTGATTGTTCAATAACACAATTACCCTCGCACAGTCTGTCTTGAGGGCAAATTCTTCCGCAAACTTCGGGCATATTATTTGTGCTTTGAGAAATCTCATAGGCTTCTTTAAGTCTACCTTCAGCAGTTAGCTTTAACCAATCAGGAATATTATTACTTAAAGGACAATGTATTTGACAAAATGGAACTCCACACTGAGAACATCTGCTAGATTGTTCTGAAGCTTTTTCAGTAATAAACTCTTTGTAGATTTCATTAAAATCACCCTTCCTTTTCTCAGTGCCCCTTTTTTCAGGTGTCTCTTGTCTTAAGTCTACAAATTTAAGCATTTTTTTTGTCATGAAGTCGTTTAGTAAGGCAAAAAGCTATCTAATGATAGTTTTTAAAGGTCAATAACAATTACCTAAATTTTAAAAAACCTTTAATAATTCATGTCTTTTTTTGCATACCTGATATGCATTTAGTATTGTCAACAAAAAAACAACCTTTAATTTTAATTTTTAGAATGATCGAAGTTTTAATCTTATCTATAATTCAAGGGATTGCAGAATTTCTGCCGATAAGCTCTTCTTCACATCTTATATTGGTATCTGAGTTAATGCAATTTGAGAATCAAAGTCTCTCAATCGATGTAAGTTTACATATAGGATCATTTTTTGCAGTTTTATTATATTTTAAAAAAGACATATTAAATTTCTATGAAAATAGAATTCTTTTATTTAAAATTGTACTAACATCACTTCCCGTAATGATTGTTGGATATTTTTTGGCAACGACAGGTTATATCGATAAAATTAGGGATATTGAAATTATAGCATGGACAACAATAATTTTTGGTTTGTTACTTTACTTAAGTGATAGATTTAAATTAGAAAAAAATATTAGTGATGACTTTAATTTAAAATCTGTGTTTTTTATTGGTATATTGCAAATTTTTTCATTAATACCTGGAGTTAGTAGATCTGGGATAGCTATAACAGCAGCTAGACTACTTAAATTCAAGAGGGTTGACGCTGCTAAAATTACATTTTTACTTTCAATACCTATTTTAGGAGCTGTCTCCTTTTTTGGTATTAAAAATATTATTATTTCTGGAAGTTTTGATTTCGCAATAATGAATATAACATCAATTTTATTATCTTTCTTTTTTTCATTTATTACCATTAAGTACTTTTTAAAATATATAAAGAAATTTAATTTAAATATTTTTGTTTTTTATAGAATTTTACTAGGGGTCGTTCTTTTATATTTTGCCTATTTATAAAACAAAACTAAGCCCTAATAGAATAACGAAAACAATAATAAAAAAGATTAATACAGATCGTTGTAAAGATAGATTTAATAAATTTTTCATTTTTTTATATTCAATAAGTTTTTTTCTATAAAACAATAAATTAATGTAAATAAATACTTAGCACCAAGTTCCTTAATTTTAAACTTAGACTCTCCTTTTTTTCTTCCAATCCAATTAATACTGATTATTTTATATTTATAATTTCTCGAAATAATTTTTAAAGGAATTTCTAAAAATATATTAAAACTTTCAGAAATTAAAGGCATTATTTCAACTAAGGTCTTCTTTTTATAGATTTTGAAAGCATTGGTATAATCATTATACTTATTTAAAAATACTATACTCACGAAAAAATTAAATAGCCTGTTTAAAATAAGCTTCTGAATAGGATATCCTTTAACTTTTGAGTCTCTTGTAAATCTTGAGCCTAGGATTGCATCAAAGTTACCTTGTTTCATTAATACATTATATCTTTTTAGATCATTAATATCATCAGATAGATCAGCCATCATGATTGAAATGTTATCCCCTTTGGCTTCATTAATTCCAAGATTTATTGCACCGCCAAGGCCTTTTTTGGGGTTATCAAAAATTCTAAAATTTTTATACTCATCGACCAGCTTTTTACACTTATTAAAAGTATCATCATTACTAAAATCGTTTATTATTAAGACTTCATATTGAATATCTTTGAGATTATTTGAGAAATAGTCAAAAACCTCGTGAATTATATTTGATTCATTTCTTACTGGTACTATTATCGAAAGCATAAGTTAGTTTATTTTTACCCATTAGTAAGATATTTACTTTACAATGAAAATACTTATTACAGGCGGATGTGGCTTTGTTGGTTCAAATTTAGCGATTTATTTAAAAAAAAAAATCAGAAATGCCCAAATTGCTAGTCTTGATAATCTTGTTCGAAAAGGTTCTAGATTAAATAAAATTAGGCTCAAAAATCATAATATCAAGAATTATAATTTTAATATTGAAAAATTTGATAAATTTAAAAAGTTACCAAAATTCAATCTTATTATTGACTGTTGTGCTGAACCGGCTATTGAGGCTTCAAAAAGAGAAACTAATAGAGTTTTCAATACTAATCTAATTGGAACTTTTAATGTACTTAAAAAATGTTTGAAAGAAAAAACAAATATAATTTTTTTATCATCAAGTAGAGTTTATTCAATAAATAAACTAAGAGGTATTACAAGATCTCTTAAAATATTAAAACCTTTAAAAATTAAGAAAAAAATTGATGAAAAGTTCAGTGTTGAGTCAGCTAGCTCACTATATGGTTTTACTAAGTTAGCATCAGAAAAACTTATTAAAGAATTATTTTTTGAAACAAGATTAAAATATATTATTAATAGGTTTGGTGTAATTGCTGGCCCGTGGCAATTTGGAAAACAGGATCAGGGATTTGTTTCTTTATGGTTGGCAAAACATTTGTTTAAAAGAAAACTTTCTTATATTGGTTTTGGTGGATATGGTCATCAGGTAAGAGATTTACTTCATATTGAAGATGTTTGTGAAATTATTTATCTTCAAATTCGAAAGCTTAATAAAATAAATAATGAAACTTTTAATATTGGAGGTGGACCACGAAATTCTATTTCACTAAAAAATTTAACAAAAAGGTGTGAAGTATTAACTAATAATAAAATTAGAATTAAAAAGACTTCGAGAACTTCTATTTTTGATATACCGTATTACGTGACTGATAACAAAAAAATTCTTAAATTTTACAAATGGTCGCCATCTAAAAGTATTAATGATATTTTAAGCGATATATATTTTTGGTTGAAAAATAATAAAAAGATTAGGAATTATTTTTAAATGAAGACTGTCATAGTTACAGGATCATGTGGGTTGGTAGGATCAGAGTCAGTATCTTTTTTTTCAAAAAAAGGTTTTCGAGTTATTGGTATCGATAACAATTCTAGAAAGCTCTTTTTTGGTAAAGATGGTGATATCTCTTGGATTAAAAATAAGCTTCTTAAAGAAATAAAAAATTATAATCACTACAGCACTGATATAAAAAATTTAAATTTATTGGAAAAAATTTTTCTTAAATATAAAAAAAATATTAAATTAATAATTCATTGTGCAGCTCAACCTTCACATGATTGGGCTAAAGATAAGCCTTTTGTTGATTTTAAAATCAATGCCCTAGGTACTTTAAATCTTCTAGAACTAACAAAAAAATATTGTAAACAATCTCCATTTATTTTTATGTCTACAAATAAAGTATATGGAGATAATCCAAATTTTTTACCTTTAAGAGAGAAAAAAACAAGATGGGAGATTAAAAATAATCATAAATATTTTGAAGGAATTGATGAAACTATGTCCGTTGATAATTGCATACACAGTTTTTTTGGAGTATCTAAATCTTATGCAGATTTATTAGTACAAGAGTATGGAAAAAATGCAGGTTTGAAAACTGTTTGTTTCAGAGCTGGTTGCATTACTGGTCCAAATCATTCTGGTGCAAAATTACATGGCTTTCTTGCGTACTTAGTTAAAATTTCTCTATCAAAAAAGAAGTATAATTTACTAGGGTATAAAGGTAAGCAGGTTAGAGACAACATTCATAGTTACGATTTAGTCAGATGTTTTTGGGAATTTTACAAAAATCCAAAGAAGGGCGAGGTATATAACATTGGAGGAACTAGATTTTCTAATTGTTCAATAATTGAGGCCTTAGATTACGTAGAAAAAAAAACTAGAATTAAAATAAAAAGAATAATTAAAAAAGAAAATAGAGTCGGTGATCATATTTGGTATGTGTCTAATATGAGAAAATTCAAAAAACATTATCCTAAATGGAAGCAGAAATATAATACTAGAAA
>CACNYH010000011.1 GCA_902624495.1 uncultured Pelagibacteraceae bacterium
TGATTTGAATCTAAAAACAGAGACAGTTATTCAATTGTTTAAAGATGTAGATTATGATCTAAGAACCGTAAGAAATGAAAAACTAGTAAAACCTATTTACTTTACACAGTTTCCAAGAGATCTAGATAACTTACAAAGCGTGCAACTTAAAAAAGAAACATTTATTAAAATTGTCCTGCCTTTAATAGTTGCTGAAAATGAAAAAATACTCGACGACAGAGAAAAACTTAAAACATTAATAGAGAAAAAATTTACTACTGATACTGAAAAACAATGGTTAAGACAAAAACTTTTGGAATACAAAGTTAAGAAAAGCGATCTAAAAGAATTATTATTTAGGATGGATATGATACCTGTTTCTATTGCACTCGCACAAGCGGCCAAAGAAAGTGGTTGGGGAACATCAAGATTTGCTTTAGAGGGTAATGCTATTTTTGGCCAATGGACTTGGGATGGACAAGGAATAGCTCCACTGAAGAGAGATGGAGACAAAAATCATAAAATTTTAAAATTTCCAATCTTACGTGCATCAGTTAAAGCTTATAAAAATAATTTAAATACACATAAAAGTTATTTAAAATTTAGAGAAAAAAGAAGTGAATTGAGAAAAAAAGATAAAAATATAACTGGTTTAGCGTTAACGAGCACACTCAAAAATTATGCTCAAACAGGATCTGAATATACAAAGATATTAAATCAAATAATTACTCAAAATAGATTGTCAGATTTTGAATTGGTAAGATTAGTCAACTCTGTGAAGCAAATTGAATTAAACTCCTAATTTATCTTTCACTTATTACGTATTGAACACCTAGCCATCTCCAAAAGCCGTTACTTTCTTTTAGTGAACAATTGATCCTTCCTCTTTCACCTAAAAATTTTTCAGCTATTTCAATTTCTAAAATATTTTTTTTAATAAAAAGTATTTTAGAATTTCTCCATTTATTTCCTTCATTTGAGAAACAATTTATTTGTTGAAGATTTTTAATATTATCATGAAATTCTACGATTACTTTTGGCGGATTTTTTTTCTGTATTAAATATCTATCTTTCGGAGAAATATTTTTATATTTAAATGGTAATGTTTTCATTAAGGTATTAAATCTATTTATTTCTCCATATTTTTCGTTTATAGGAAATCTTGGCAACTCCCATAAATCTTTAGTTTCATCAATAACTCCTGAGTGTTGTCCAAACGCGAATAAAAAACCTAAGTCTTTAATTATTTTTTTAAACTCCAAACTGTATTCTCCAAATGGATATGAAAAAAAATCTGAATTTTTTCCTAACTTTTTTTTGAAAATTTCTATTGATGTTAGAATATCTTTTTTAATAAAATCAGAACTCTCGTCAACAAGATATTCATGCGAATGACTATGGTTTCCTATTTCCACATAACCAGATTGATGAAGTTCGATTATTTGGTCCCAATTCATATAATTAAAAGATCCAACCTCTCTAGTATTTACAAATAGTATGAAAGGTATCTTTTTTTCCTTTAAAATTGGCCAGGCATTTTTATAAAAAGATAATAATCCGTCATCAATTGTAAGTAATATTTTTCTATTTTTTTTCTTTTCATAAAGGCTTTTTTTAAAATTTTTTGGATGAATAAATTCTATACCTTCTTTATCTATTATGTTTAGTTGTTCTTTAAAAACATCAATTTGTATATTAGTGGATGGATACTTGCTTTCATCAAACCTATGATACATAATTGATATTAAACCAAAATCATCAAAATTATATTTTTCGTTAGCAAACAGCTTTAATTCAATGGTTTGAAAAGATATAATAGACAATATTATGATTAATAATTTTTTAATAATAAACTGCATCGGTCACAATGATAAATTAGGATTAAGAATAAATAAAGATTTTTTTATTCACGATATTAAAAAAGAAAATAAAATGAGTGAAACCCTTGTTAACGAAATTTTAGAATTTTTACATAAACATAAAGTTAAACCCGATCAAAAGTTTAGCGTAATAGTGAACCAAGGGCCTGGTAGTTTTTCACGAATAAGAATTGCTTTAGCTATAGCCAAAGGTTTACAAATATCCAATAAAGTAAAGCTTTTTGGGTTTAAAAACACAGATTTAAGGCAATTTGACCAAGAAAATATAGAGAAATTATTAAATAGAAAATTAATTGAAAAAAAATTGATTAAGCCCATCTATTTAAGTTAAATTAATGCTATGAGTATTATTGAGGAAAAGTGCAAACAGAAAGGTGTTAGACTTACTGACCAGAGAAAAGTAATTGCGAAAATACTGTCAGAGTCAAAAGAGGTATACGGGTCGAAAGATCATCCAGATGTAGACGAACTTCACAAAAGAGTATCAGACTTAGATGACAAAATTAGTATAGCTACTGTTTATAGAACTGTTAAACTTTTTGAAGAAGCGGGAATTTTGGTAAAACATGATTTCAAGGCAGGCAAAGCTCGTTATGAAATAAATGATGATCACAATCATTTAATTGATATAAACAGCGGTGAAATAGTTGAGTTTGTTGATAAAGATATTGAAGAACTCCAGAAAAAAATTGCCAAAAAATTAGGTTATAATCTTGTAGATCACAAACTTGAGCTGTACGGCTCTAAAATAAAAAAATAATTTGGAAAAAAAAATTTTTATAAAAACATTTGGTTGTCAGATGAATGAATACGATAGTGAACGTATTTACGATATTGCCAAAAAAATTAATTATGAAAAGTCAAAAGACTTTAATGAAATAAATTGTTACGTATTAAACACTTGTCATATAAGAGAAAAGGCTACTGAAAAAGTTTATCATGATGTTGGTCGTTTAAAAAAGGTGTTTAGAAATAAAAAAAAACCAATTGTTATAGTAACAGGTTGTGTGGCGCAGGCAGAAGGAGAAATTTTATTAAAAAGAGAGACATACATCGACGCAGTTATCGGCCCACAATCTATTCATCGTTTTAATGAAATTATTACAAAAATAGAGAAAAAATATAAAAAAGTAAATTCGACTCATTTTGACGTAATAGATAAATTCGACACTTTAAAGTTAATTAAAAATTTAAATAATAAAATTTCCTCTTTTTTAACGATTCAAGAGGGTTGTGATAAATTTTGCAAGTTTTGTGTAGTGCCTTACACGAGAGGACCAGAATTTTCTAGATCTATTCAAGAGTTAGTAAATGAGTGTAACGAGTTGGTTGACAATGGATCTAAAGAAATCACTCTACTTGGTCAAAATGTAAATGCTTATAACTACAATGGTGAAAAATTATCAGATTTAATAAATAAAATTTCGAAAATTAAAAAATTAAAAAGAATTAGATACACTACATCACATCCAATAGACTTTACGTCAGATTTAATTGATGCTCATCAGTCATCTGATAAACTAATGCCTTTAATTCATTTACCTGTGCAAAGTGGTTCTGACAAAATCTTAAAAAGTATGAATAGAAAACATAATATTGAAGATTACCTCAACCTGATAAAAAAACTTAAAAAAACTAACCCCAAAGTAAAATTTTCTAGCGATTTTATTATTGGATACCCAGGAGAAACTGAGGAAGATTTTAATGCAACCTTAAAACTTTTAAAAGAGGTGGAATATATCAATACATATTCATATCTATATAGCCCAAGACCTGGCACCCCAGCTTCAAAATTAAAAAAAATAGAAGAGAGTGTTATGAAAAAAAGACTTCTAATATTTCAGAAGTTTGCTGGAGAAATAAAAATGAAATATAAAAAAAGTCTAATAAATAAAGAATTATTGGTACTTTTTGAAAATAAAGTGAAGGGTAAGAACGAGTTTTTTGGTAGAGATGAATTTTCTAACTCAGTAATTGTAAAAAGTGATGAAAATCTCGTAGGAAAAATTGAAAAAATAAGCATTATAAATGGAAATCAAAATACATTGTTTGGAGTTACAAAAAATCAAGATAGAAAAGAGTTTGCAGCTTAATTATGTCAGAGATAAGTAAACTAGATCATAACTTAATCATTAAAAAAATTGATACTGAAACAGTAAATCTTCAAATTACTGATAATGAGACTTTAATGTCAATTGTAGGACAATTTGATCAAAACTTAAAAGAGTTAGCTAAGCATACATCAACAAATATTTTTTTTAGAGGTAATTCAATTACCTGTAAAGGTAGTACAGAAAATTTAAATTTATTTTGTGAAGCTATTAAATTTTTAATAAATAAGTATATTTTAACAAAAACTATTGAAAAAGAAGATATACTTCAGTCAGTGAAAAAAAATACAGAAATAAATGACACGAACGTAAAGTCTTTTAAACAACTCATTAAAACCCCTAGAAAGTCAGTAATTGCAAGATCAGAAAAACAGTCTGATTATATTAGGGCGTTAAAAGAAAAAGATATTGTAATGTCTCTCGGTCCAGCTGGTACTGGAAAAAGTTTTTTGGCAGTCTCAGTCGGGGTAACTCTTTTAATGGAAAAGAAAATTGAAAGAGTAATTTTATCACGACCAGCTGTTGAGGCAGGTGAGAAATTAGGATTTTTGCCTGGGGACATGAAAGAAAAAGTAGATCCGTATCTTAGACCTTTATACGATGCTCTTTACGAATTATTTGGAACCGATAAAATTGATAAAAAGATCGAAACAGGTGAAATTGAGATTGCTCCCTTAGCTTTTATGAGAGGAAGAACCTTAAAGAATTGTTTTGCGATATTAGATGAGGCACAAAACGCTACTGAAACTCAAATAAAAATGTTTTTAACCAGAATTGGAGAAAATTCTAAACTAGTTGTCAACGGCGACCCATCTCAAATTGATTTAATAAATAAAACACAATCAGGACTTATTAAATCAAAGAATATATTAAAACATATCAAAGAAATAGAAATTATTGAATTCGACCACAAAGATGTTGTCAGACATCCTTTAGTATCGAAAATTATTAGGGCTTATCAAAAGAAAAGCGCTGATGATAAAAATTAACACAATTTCAAATAATATAAGTTGGAAACATTATCTAAACAATCCCAATAATTTTATTCAAAAAAAAATTAAAAATCTGAACAAAAGAATAAAAATTTACAAAAAAAAAAGTATTTATTGTACATTATTGTTATCTGGAGACAGTGAAATAAAAAAATTAAACAAAAAATTTAGAAACAAAAATAGAACTACAGATATTTTGTCATTTCCGTTTTATAGTAAAAAGATCTTAAAAGATAAGCTTAAAAGGAACAAGGAAATCTATTTAGGCGATATAATTATAAACTTAAACAAAATTAAAAATAGGCATGACAAAAAAAAATTCAAAATTGAATTTAATAAGCTTTGGATACATGGATTAGCACATCTTTTGGGCCATGATCATAAAAAAAATAAAGACTTCAAATCGATGCAAAAGATTGAAAAGAAATTCCTTTTTTACATAAATTAAATGATATCAAAATATCTTGATAACCGTTTTATTTCTTTGTTTTTAATACCGTTTTTTGTTGGATCTTTATCTGTTTTATCTTTTCAACCTTTTAATCTAACATTTGTTAATTTTTTTACTCTACCAGTATGCTTTTATTTAATAGTTTATATTAAAAAAAAATCAAAAAGTGTTTATAGAAAAAAACCATTTAAAAAAAATTTATTTTTTTTTGGCACAGCTTTCGGTTTTGGATTCTATCTAAGCGGTCTACATTGGGTTACAAACTCTCTAACGTTTGATGATAGTTTTAAAATTTTGATACCCTTCGGAATTATTTTAATTCCTCTTTTTTTAAGTTTGTTTTTCTCGATTACTACACTTTTAATTGGCCCATTATTAAATCTTAATTTTAAATCAATAATTCTTTTTTCAGCTAGCCTTGCTTTTTCAGATTATATTAGAAATTTCATTTTTACCGGTTTTCCTTGGAACTTTTGGTGCTACAGTTTATCCTGGGCAACTGAATTAATTCAAGTTTTAAATAATCTTGGTCTTTTTGCATTTAACCTAATTATTATAACTATTTTTATGTTTCCTGCTGTTATTTTTATAAATTTTAACTTTATACAAAAAATTTGTACGATATTGATTCTAATTTTAATAATTATTATTTCTTATATTTATGGAAATCATTCAATAAACTTAAATAAAAAAAATCTAAAAAATATTGAAAATAAATTTAATATTAAAGTAATTTCTCCAAATTTTAAATTAGAGTACGGTCTTGATCAAGCTGATGTTAAAAACAGATTAAACAAATTAATAAGGTATAGTGAACCAGATAAAGACAAGAAAACTTTATATGTTTGGCCTGAGGGAGTATTTAGTGGCTACAGCTTTAAAGAAATAAAAAGTTTAAAAAAAGATTTTTCAGAAAACTTTAGTAAAAATCATTTTATTTTGTTTGGAATAAATCGAAAAGACGAAAAAATGAATGGATTATATAATAGTTTAATTATAGTGGATCATAAGATGAAAATTATACAAGAATATAAAAAACAAAAACTAGTACCATTTGGTGAGTTCTTACCCTTTGAAAATGTGTTGAGACAAATTGGATTAAAAAAAATTACAGAGGGGCATGGATCATTTTTATCAGGTAAAAAGCAAAACAATTTAAAATTTGATAAGCTAAATATTTTACCACTTATTTGTTATGAAATAATTTTTACAAACTTAATACAATCATCAAGTAAAAATACAAATATGATTATAAATATTTCCGAAGACGGGTGGTTTGGAGACTCAATAGGACCTTATCAGCATTTTTCTAAAAGTATATTCAGAGCTATAGAAAATAATACATTTTTAATTAGATCTGCAAATAAAGGAGTGAGCGCTATTATAAATAATAAAGGGGAAGTTGTAAAAAGACTTAATCCCAACGAGGCTGGATACATTCAGCTTGAAATCCCTCTTATAGAAAATAAAAATAAAAATAAAAATGATTTGATATTTTTTATTCTTTTATTTACATATGTTTTTATCTTTTATTTTACAAAAAAAAATAATGGCAAATAAAAATTATTTATTTACTAGTGAGTCAGTTTCTGAGGGCCATCCAGATAAAGTTTGTGATAGAATTTCTGATATGGTTGTGGATACTTATTTGTCTAAAGACCCTGTTTCTAGAGTAGCTTGTGAAACATTAACTACAACTAATAAAGTCGTTCTAGCTGGTGAGACTCGTGGACCTAAATTAGATAAAGAGGAACTTATAACTCAAGTTAGAAATTGTATAAAGGATATTGGCTACGACCAAAAAGGATTTAGCTGGAAAACTGCAGATATTGAAACTCACTTACATGAGCAATCCTCCGACATAGCAATGGGAGTAGACTCCAAAGAAAATAAGGATGAAGGTGCAGGTGACCAAGGTATAATGTTTGGTTATGCATGTAAAGAAACTGAGGATTTAATGCCTGCTCCAATTCATTATTCGCATAAAATTTTGAGATTGATGGCCGAGGATAGAAAGAAAGGATCCTTAGAAGGAATAGAACCTGATTCAAAAAGTCAAGTTACAATGTTATATGATCAAGGTAAGCCATTAAAAGTTACTTCAGTTGTGATTTCTACTCAACATTCTAAAGACTTAAATCAAGACCAAGTTAGAGAATTAATTATTCCTTATATTAAAAAATCTATTCCGGAAGAATTTCTTCAGGATTTGGATCAAAAGGAAATTTATATAAATCCAACTGGACAATTCATAATTGGTGGGCCAGACGGAGATACTGGGCTCACAGGCAGAAAGATTATAGTCGATACTTATGGAGGAGCCGCACCTCATGGTGGAGGGGCATTTTCAGGAAAAGATCCAACAAAAGTAGATAGATCTGCGGCATACGCGGCAAGATATTTAGCAAAAAATATAGTTTCTTCAGGAGTTTCAGAAAAATGTCTTATTCAGCTTGCATATGCAATTGGAGTTTCGAAACCTTTATCTATTTTTATAAAATTAGCAGATGGTAATGATGACAAAATCGAAAATGTAAAAAAAATTATAAACAAGAATTTTGATTTAACACCAAGAGGAATAAGAGAGATGCTAAATCTCAACAATCCGATTTACCAAATTACATCAGCGTATGGTCACTTCGGAAGAAAACCCACAAATAAAGGTGAATTTTCTTGGGAAAAAACGGATAAATCTAATTTATTTAAATTGTAATCTTGAAAAAACCTTAATTTTCTTCTAATAAATATTTAAATTATTGAAATTTCAAAATGGGCTTTAGCCCATTTTTTTTTAGGAGCGTAAAAAGTGTTAAATAGAGGATTAGATAAACTTGAATTATTAAGAATAGTTGAAGCGGTTGCTAATGAAAAATCAATTGATAAAGAGTTAGTAATTGGTTCAATGGAAAGCGCTATTCAAAAAGCTGCATTAATAAAATTTGGATCTGATAACAATATTGAAGTTATTATTAATAGAGAAAATGGAGAGATAAAAATTCACAAAGTTTTAGAGATTGTTGAAAAAGTAGAAGACCCTGCAAGAGAAATAAATTTAGAACAAGCAAAAAAGATCAAACCTGAAAACAATAATCTTAAATTAGGAGAAAAAGTTTATGAGGAACTTCCACAAATTGATTTTGGCCGTATAGCAGCTCAAAGCGCAAAACAGGTAATTAGCAGCAGGGTAAGAGAAGCAGAAAAAAATAGACAATATGAAGACTTCATCGATAAACAGGGTCAAATTTTAAGTGGCATTATAAAAAGATTAGAATATGGAAATGTAATAATTGATCTTGGTAAAGCTGAAGGAGTAATTAAAAAAGATGAACTTATCCCGAGGGAAATCTTAAAAACGGGTGATAGAGTAAAAGCTTATTGTTATGAAGTAAAAAAAGAAATTAAAGGCCATCAAATATTTTTATCAAGAGCACATCCCCAATTTCTTGCAAAATTATTTTCTCAAGAAGTTCCTGAAATTTACGAGGGAACAATTGAAATAAAATCTGTAGCTAGAGATCCAGGAAGTAGAGCCAAAATTTGTGTATATTCACAAGATGCCTCAATCGATCCTGTTGGAGCTTGCGTAGGTATGAGAGGAAGTAGGGTTCAAACTATAGTTAATGAACTCCACGGAGAAAAAATTGATATTATTAAATGGACAGAGGATTTACCTACATTAATCTCAGAGTCTTTATCTCCCGCAGAAATTCAAAAAGTGTTAATTGATCAAGATAATAAAAGAATTGATATTATTTTAACGGAGGAAAACCTAAGCAAGGCAATTGGTAGAAGAGGTCAAAATGTTCGTTTAGCATCTAAATTGACAAATTATGAAATCGATATTTTAACTGATAAAGAGGACTCTGAAAGAAGACAAAATGAATTTAAAGAAAGAACTGAAACTTTAATAAAAAATTTAGAGGTGGATGAAACATTGGGTCAACTTTTAGTATCTGAAGGTTTTAATTCTGTCGATGAAATTGCACAATCAAAAGCTGAGGATATTTCTAAAATCGATGCGATAGATGAAGAAACAGCATCAGAACTTATTAGTAGATCTAAAGAAACTTTAATTAAAGAAAAAGAGGCTGTAGCAGAAAAATTGAAAGAATTAGGTGTTGAAGATAAATTAATTAATCTTAAAGGGATGACTCAAGGAATGCTTGTAATACTTGGTCAAAAGAATATTAGAAAATTAAATGAATTCGCAGATTTATCCTCCGACGAACTAATAGGCGGTTTTGACGAAATAAAAGGTCAAAAAATTAGAGTTACGGGATATTTAGAAGAATTCTCATTATCAAGAAAAGAGGCTGATGATTTAATCATGGCGGCTAGAGAGATAGTATACAAATAATGTTATGGTTAAAGATAAAAAAAAGACACTCACAATATCTTCTAATTTAAAAAAGAAAATTGACACTAGCAACGTTCAGTCTTCAAGTAAAAAAGCATTTTCAGTAGAGAAAAAAAAACCATTTAGGAACAATAAACCTCAAAATAAATTCGGTTCATCACAAAAAGTCAATTTTACACAAGATACTAAAAGAAAAAATTTTGAAAGAAAATTTATTGAGCAACAAGCAACAAAAGATTTTATTAAAAAAGACAGCAAGCCAGTTGGAAAAAGTAAGCTTAAACTAAAAAGTCCAGTCGATAGAAGAGATTTTAAATTGACAGTCTCAAGAGCTCTAAACGTTGAGGAAATAGATATAAAACAAAGAAGCTTAGCTTCTGTTCGAAGAGCAAGATTAAAAGAGAAAAAAAATAAACCAGAGGGAGAAGATAAAAAAGAATTTAAAAAAGTTATTAGAGAAGTAAAAATTCCTGAGCAAATTACAATTCAAGAACTTTCAAATAGAATGGCAGAAAAATCAAATGAAATCATAAAGTTTTTGTTTAATATGAAAGTAGTTGCTACAATTAACCATAATATTGATAAAGATACAGCGGAATATATTGTAAAAGAATTTGGACATAAACCAATACTCGAAGATAAACCTGCATTCGAAAATATTAAATCGCAAAAAGAATTTACTGGTGAAGTAAAAACAAGGCCTCCAGTTGTTACTATAATGGGCCATGTTGATCATGGTAAAACATCGCTATTAGACGCTTTAAGAGATGCAAATGTGGTATCAGGTGAATATGGAGGAATTACTCAACATATTGGCGCTTATCAAGTTAAAGTTAACGAAAATAAACTTATTACTTTTATTGATACTCCGGGGCATGCTGCATTTACTGAGATGCGAGCGAGAGGCTCAAAAATTACAGATATAGTTGTTTTAGTTGTAGCAGCAGATGATGGAATAAAACCTCAGACTGTAGAGGCAATTAAACACGCTAAAGCAGCAAATGTCCCAATAATAGTTGCAATCAATAAATGCGACCTTCCTGAAAAAAATATAGGAAAAATAAAAAATGAAATGATGCAATATGAATTGATTGCAGAAGATCTTAGTGGAGATACATTGTTTGTTGAAGTTTCTGCTCTTAAAAAAATCAATTTAGATAAGTTAAAAGAGAGCATCTTACTTCAATCAGAGATATTGGATTTAAAA
This sequence comes from uncultured Pelagibacteraceae bacterium, assembly GCA_902624495.1. Lineage (GTDB taxonomy): Bacteria > Pseudomonadota > Alphaproteobacteria > Pelagibacterales > Pelagibacteraceae > Pelagilacustribacter. The sequence goes on from CACNYH010000011.1 coordinate 10,978, forward strand.
GCCTCTATTACTGATAAAGCGAGAGGCGTTGTAATCGAGTCTAAAATTGATAAAGGAAAAGGACCAGTTTCTACTATTTTAATTAGTAACGGAAAATTAAAAAGGGGTGATTATTTTATTTGCGGAGATACTTGGGGCAAAATTAGAGCAATGATAAATTATGAAGGTAAAACTGTAAATGAAGCTCTTCCATCAACACCAGTAGAAATATTAGGAATGAACAGCTCAGCTTACGCAGGCGCTGAATTTATGGTAACGAAAGACGAAGATGAAGCTAAATCGATTTCAGAGTTTAAAAAAAGCAAAGCTTCAAAAAATAATTTATTGGTTAATGACAAAACTACATTATTTGATGAAGTTAAACAAAAAGATGAGCTTAATATTGTAATAAAATCAGATGTTCATGGTTCAAGTGAAGCACTTAAAATGGCAATTAACAAAATTGAACACAAAGAAGTAGAAGCTAAAATAATACTATCTGATATTGGAATGATAAATGAAACAGACGTGTCTTTAGCCAAGGCATCAAACGCTATCTTAATAGGATTTAATGTGAAACCTAATAGAGAAGCAAAAAAATTAGCAGAAGACCAAAAGATTGACATTAAGTATTTTAATATTATTTATGAAGCACTAGACTATGTTGAAAAATCACTTTCAGGACTTTTAGAACCAGAGATTAAAGAAACAATTTTAGGAACAGCCGAAATTCAAAAAATATTTAAGGTATCTAGCGCCGGGAAAATCGCAGGCTCAAAAGTAATAAGCGGTGAAATTAAGAGCAAATCAAAAGCTAGAATTATTAGAGATGGTGTTGTTGTTCACAGTGGTGAAATATCAACTATTTTTAGAGAAAAGAACCAAGTTAAAGAGGTAGGAACTGGGCTAGAGTGTGGAGTTAGTATAAAAGATTTTATAGATTTTAAAGAAAAAGATGTAATAGAATCCTACTTGTCAGAAAAAATACAAAGGTCAATTTGATGGTAAACCAATCTTCAAGCAGAGCTTATTCTCAAAGACAATTAAGAGTTGGAGAATTGGTTAAACAAAATTTAGGTGAGCTATTTATAAGAAATGAGGCTAAAATACCTTCGTTTAATTCAAAACTTACTACAGTTACTGAAGTTAGGATGACAGCTGATCTCAAAACAGCCAGAGTTTACGTAATTCCTTTAGGTGGAGTGGATACAAAAGAAACTGTAAAAATCTTGACTGAATACTCTCATCTTGTTAGAAAAGCCCTGTCTAAAAGGCTTGATATTAAGTTTCTTCCTAAACTCACTTTTGTTGAAGATAACTCATTTGAATATGCTGAAAAGATTGAGAAATTGATTAAGAAAAATAAAGATAATGACAAAGAAAAAAAAAGATACAATTAAGTCGTTAGCAATTAACGCTAAAGATGTAGGCTCAACAGAAATACAAATAGGTTTGTTAACTGATAAAATTACAAAGTTATCGGAACATTTTAAGAGATTTAAAAAAGATAAACACTCAACGTTAGGTTTGTCAAAATCAGTAAATAAAAGAAAAAAATTACTTGCATATCTCAAAAAGAAAAATACTGAGTCCTATCAAAAAGTAATAAAACAACTTAATTTAAGGAAATAATGTTTAAAATACACAAAGAAGAAATAGAAGTTAATGGTAAAAAATTAACTTTAGAAACTGGAAAAGTAGCTCGTCAAGCTGATGGAGCTATAATTGCCTCATTAGGCGAAACAGTCGTTATTGCAACTGCTGTTGGCGCGAAAAAAGTTGCTGATGGACAAGATTATTTTCCGCTATCAGTAAATTACCAAGAAAAATATTATGCTGCTGGTAAAATACCAGGAGGGTACTTTAAAAGAGAAGCGAGGCCAACTGAGGCTGAAACACTAATTTCAAGATTAATTGATAGGCCTATTAGACCTCTATTTCCATCTAGCTTTATGAACGAGGTACAAGTACTTCCTACTGTCTTATCTTACGATAGCGAAAATCAACCAGACATTTTATCAATTATCGCTTCCTCAGCAGCCTTATCTATATCAGGATTACCATTTATGGGACCTATCGCTGCAAGTAGAGTCGGATACAAAGATGGAAAATATTTATTAAATCCATCTGTGGAAGAATTGAAAGACTCACAACTAGACCTAGTAGTGGCAGGAACTAAAGAGGCCGTATTAATGGTTGAGTCAGAAACATCGGGGCTATCTGAAAAAGTTATGCTTGACGCTGTAAAATTTGGCCATGAAAAATTTGTACCAATAATTGATGCAATTGAAAAGTTAGCTAAAAAAGCTGGAAAGCCAAAATGGGAAGTTGAAGAAATTGATCATTCTGACGTTAAAAAGAAAATTTCCGAAAAATTTGAAAAAAGTTTGAGAAACGCATTCAAAGAAATTGATAAGAAAAAAAGATCCACTGCTATTTCCGAAATAGAAACCCAATGTAAAGAAATGTTTATTGAAGATGAAAAAGTTACAGAAAATCAAGCGATGTCACAGTTAAAATCTTTAGAAAAAGATATAGTGAGAACAGCTATTTTAAAAGATAAGAAAAGAATAGATGGAAGAAGCTTAGCCGATGTGAGACAAATCAAATGTGAAGTTGGAGTTTTACCAAGAACGCATGGTTCTGCTCTTTTTACCAGAGGAGAAACCCAAGCACTTGTGGTAACAACTCTTGGAATGACAGACGACGAACAAAGATTAGAGAGTTTAGAAGGCATGCAAAGATCCAATTTTATGTTACACTATAATTTTCCTCCTTTTTCAGTCGGAGAATGTGGAAGAATAGGAACTGGTCGGAGAGAAATAGGGCATGGCAAACTTGCTTGGAGAGCAATAAATTCTTCTCTACCTAAAAAAGAGAATTTTCCGTACACATTGAGAGTAGTCTCAGAAATAACAGAGTCAAATGGATCTTCTTCAATGGCCACTGTTTGCGGAACTTCATTATCATTAATGGACGCAGGTGTTCCAATTAAAGAACCTGTAGCTGGAATCGCGATGGGGCTGATAAAAGAAGGGGATAAGTTTTCAGTGCTTTCAGACATTCTAGGTGATGAAGATCATTTAGGAGATATGGATTTTAAAGTAGCTGGAACAAAAAATGGTATTACTTCACTTCAGATGGATATAAAGATTACGGGTATTACATTTGAGATAATGGAAAAAGCTTTGGAGCAAGCAAAAGGCGGAAGAGAATATATTCTAGCTGAAATGAATAAAGCTATAAAGACATCGAGAAAAGAGTTCTCAAAACACACTCCAAAAATGGAAACAATCAAAGTAGATAAAAAAGATATAGCCACTGTAATTGGTAAAGGTGGAGCAACAATAAGAGAGATTGTTGAAACATCTGGTGCTAAAGTTGACGTAAAGGATACTGGTGAAGTAACAGTTGCTGCTCCTGATGAAACTTCAAGAAATAAAGCCATTGAATTCATTAAAAATTTAATCGCCAAACCTGAAATGGGAAAAGTTTATAAAGGTAAAGTCGTAAAGATTATGGAGTTTGGAGCTTTTGTAAACTTCCTTGGAAAACAAGATGGTCTTGTACATATTTCTGAGTTAGCTGATAAACGAGTTGCTAAAGTAGGTGATATAGTTAAAGAAGGTGATGAGGTTTCTGTAAAGGTTGTTGGATTTGATAGAGGAAAAGTAAAACTTTCAATGAAGCAGGCTTCTGTCTAAATCATATTTTTAGGATCAGGCATTCCCATTTTGTTGTAACCAGCGTCAACATAATGAATTTCACCAGTTACTCCTGCAGCCAAATTACTTATCAAGTAAAGAGCGGAATTTCCAACATCATGAATATCTACATTTCTTTTTAAAAAGGAGTGATCTTCATTCCACTTATACAAAAATTTTGCATCTCCTATTGCTGATGCAGCTAAAGTCTTAATCGGGCCAGCACTAATAGCATTTACCCTTATTTTTTTTTTACCAAGATCTCTAGCTAAATATTTTACACTTGACTCCAAGGCAGATTTACAAACTCCCATCACATTGTAATTAGGTATAGCTTTAGATGACTCGTAAGTAAGTGTTAGCAAACTACCACCATCCTTCATTATTTTAGAAGCCTCTTTAGATACTTCAGTAAAAGAAAAGCATGAGATAAGCATGCTTCTAAGAAAATTTTCTCTAGTAGTGTTTAAATATTCCCCAGTTAATTCTGATTTATCTGAAAATGCTACGGCATGAACCACAAAATCAATTTCTCCCCATTTTGATTTTACATCTTCAAAAAGCTTTACAACCTCCTCTTTTTTTTCGACATCACAGCTGAAAGTGACTTTCGAATTTAGTTTCTCAGCAAGAGGTATTACTCTTTTTTTTAAAGCATCACCTAAATAAGTAAATGCTAATTCTGCACCGGCATCTGCAAGTTTCTGGGATATTCCCCAAGCTATAGAGCGTTCATTAGCGACACCCATTATAAGACCTTTTTTACCTTTCATTAAACTCATGATTTTACCTTTTCGAATACTAAAGTAGCATTAGTGCCTCCGAAACCAAAGCTATTTGACATTATAGAATTTAAATTTACTTCTTTTTCAACTGTAGTAACGATTGGATATTTTTTTGCTTCCTCGTCCATATCATTAATGTTAGCAGAAGCAGCTATAAAATTATTTTTCATCATAATTAAGCTATAAACAGCTTCATGGACCGAAGTAGCTCCTAGAGAGTGACCCGCAAGAGATTTAGTTGAGCTTATTTTTGGTTTGTATTCACTAAATACTTCTCCAACAGCTTTTAATTCAGTAATGTCTCCAACAGGTGTTGACGTCCCATGAGTATTTATGTAATCAATTTTATTTTTTGCAGTGCTTAAAGCCATTTTCATACATCTTACTGCACCTTCGCCTGATGGAGCAACCATATCAAAACCATCTGATGTTGCGCCATAGCCAGTTAATTCTGCATAAATTTTTGCACCTCTCGACTTAGCATGCTCATATTCTTCTAAAACTAAAACTCCGCCGCCACCTGAGATAACGAAACCATCTCGAGTTTTGTCATATGGTCTAGAGGCTTTTTCAGGGGTATCGTTATATTTTGAAGATAAAGCTGTCATTGCATCAAACATCGCAGTCATTGCAAAATGAACTTCATCACTGCCACCTGCAAAAATAATTTTTTGTTTTCCTAGTTGAATTAATTCCATTGCGTTACCGATGCAATGCCCGCTAGTTGCACACGCTGAACTAATTGTATAGTTTACGCCTTTTATTTTAAAAGGTACTGCTAGAGTTGCTGAAGCTGTACTCGACATAGTACGTGGAACTACAAATGGTCCCATTCTTTTTGGGCTTTTTTCTCTAGTCTTGTCTGCTGCTAATATAACGTTTTCTATTGAAGGACCACCTGATCCCATAATCATACCAGTCGTTTCATTACTTACATCTTTTTCTTCAAGTCCAGAGTCTTTTACAGCTTCATTCATTGAAACATAATTATAAGCAGATCCTGGCCCCATAAACCTTATAAATTTTCTGTCAACGTGATCTTCTAGTTTAATATTTGGTTTACCGTGAACGTGACTTTTCAAATTATATTCCCTGTATTCTTCAGAAAATGTAATCCCTGATTTTGCATTTAGTAATGAATTATAAACTTCATTTTGATTATTTCCTAAACAAGAAACTACCCCTATTCCAGTAACTACAACTCTTTTCATGATTTGAATAATCCCACCTTAAGATTTTCTGCAGTGTAAATTATTTTACCATCTGCACTTAAAATGCCATTAGCTAACCCAACAGCAGTGCCTTCTTTTTTTAAAACTCTTTTCATATTTATTTCGTAAGTAGCCATTTTAACATTTTTTAATACTTCACCTGTAAATTTTACAGAATTTACTCCTAAAGCTCTACCTTTTCCTGGCTCACCTATCCAGCCTAAATAAAATCCAACTAACTGCCACATAGCATCTAGACCAAGGCAACCTGGCATAACTGGGTCTTTTTTAAAATGACAATCGAAAAACCATAGGTTGTCTTTAATATCAAGCTCAGCTTTTATAAAACCTTTTTTAAATTCTCCAATATCTTTTTTTATCTCTGTAATTCTATCAAACATTAGCATTGGGGGTAATGGTAACTTGGCATTCCCCTCACCAAATAATTTTCCCTCTCCACACGAAATTAATTCATCGTAATCGTAACTGTTTTTTTGCATGATCAAGGACTGTTTTACTTGATTTAGCAAAAGTTTCATATATATTTGTATTTAGAATGATTATAAAGTAGATAAAAAAACTACAAAAAACGTGAAAAAAATAGACATTTTAAAAAAATTAAGATCATCTAATTTAAGACCGACTAAACAAAGAGTTGAAATAGCCAAATTTTTATTTGAAAGAGAAAAAACTTTTCATTTTACAGTCGAAAGTTTAAACAAGCTTCTAACAAAAAAATCAACTTCTAAAATTGCACTAGCTACAATATATAATACAGTCCACGCATTTAAAGCAGCCGGACATTTAAGTGAAGTTGAAGTAAGAGGAAACAAAAGTTACTTCGATACAAATGTTTCAAATCATCATCATTTTTATGATAGTGAAACTGCAGAATTAATTGACATTAATGCAAATGATATAGTCATTCAAAAAATTCCAAAAGCACCTAATGGTAAAAAAATTAAGAATGTTGAGGTATTTATAAATTTGAAAAATTGACAGTTTGTCGCTTGTTTTTCACTTTAGAATAATTATAAACTAGTTTTATGAGTGTAGATTATAAAAAAAGTAATAACGGTAAATGTCCAGTCATGCACGGTGGCGTTACTAAAGCAGGAGAGTCAAATACTGCCAGACTTTGGCCTAACAGTATAAATCTGGATATTTTACATCAGCACGATACAAAGACAAATCCGCTTCCGGGATATGATTATAAAAAAGAGGTAAAAAAACTAAATTTTAAAGCTTTAAAAAAAGATTTATTACAGTTGATGACAGACAGCCAAGAGTGGTGGCCAGCAGATCTTGGAACTTACAGTGGGTTAATGGTGAGACTAACTTGGCACCAGGTCGGTACTTATAGAGAATTTGACGGAAGACCTAATGTCGGATCACATCGATTTTCACCCCAAGATTCTTGGCCTGACAATACAAACTTAGATAAAGCTAGGCGTCTTTTATGGCCAATTAAAAAAAAATATGGTAACAGATTAAGTTGGTCAGATTTAATGGTACTAGCTGGTACTATGGCTTATGAGCATGCTGGATTTAAAACTTTCGGTTTTTCTTTTGGTAGAGAAGATATTTGGGAGCCAGAAAAAGATGTCTACTGGGGAAAAGAAACAGTTCCATTAGCAGTTAACAGATATGGAGATCCACAAGATAGATCTTCATTAGAAGCACCTCTTGCAGCTTCTCATTTTCAATTAGTTTACGTAAACCCCCAAGGTGTTGAAGGGAAACCTGATCCGGTAAGAACCGCGATGGATGTCAGAGAAACTTTCGGAAGAATGGGAATGAATGATGTTGAGACTGCAGCACTTACAGTCGGAGGTCACTCTATTGGAAGAGCGCATGGTAATGGTAATCCTGACAATTTAGGGCCAGAACCCGCTGGAGCTGATATTCATGAACAAGGTTTTGGCTGGAACCAGCAAAATGGTACCGGAGCAAATCAAATTACATCAGGTCTCGAAGGGGCCTGGACAACAAATCCTGATAAGTGGGATCACCAATATTTAGACCTTTTACTTAATTATGAGTGGGAAAGTAAAAAAAGCCCTGCAGGCGCCTGGCAGTGGGAACCAATTAATCTTGAAGAGGAAAAAAAACCAAGAGACTTGGGAGATCCAAATAAAAAAGCCAGATTAATGTTTACTGACGCCGACATGGCAATGGCAATGGATCCAGAGTATAGAAAAATTTCAGAAAGATTTTATAAAGATCCTAAATTCTTTGAAGACTCTTTTGCACGAGCATGGTTCAAGTTAACTCATAGAACAATGGGAAATAAAGAAAACTATATTGGACCTTGGGCTCCAAAAGAAGATTTATATTGGCAAGGCAATGTTCCAAAACCTAAAAAGAAATATAACGTAGAGAGAGTAAAGAAAATGATTTCTTCGTCAAAATTAAGTTCTAGTGATTTAATTACAACTGCCTGGGATAGTGCAAGAACATACAGAAGAACTGATAAAAGAGGTGGAGCTAATGGAGCAAGAATTCGTTTAGAACCAATGAACCAATGGGAAGCAAACGAGCCAAAAAAACTCTCTAAAGTTTTAAAAGTGCTTGAAGGAATAGCTAAGAAAACTGGAGCAACAATTGCAGATACAATAGTATTAGCAGGAAATGTCGGCCTTGAAAAAGCTATTAAAAAAGCGGGTTCTAAAGCAAAAGTTCCATTTAACCCTGGAAGGGGTGATGCTTCACAAGATCAAACTGAAATTAAAAGTTTCAAATGGTTAGAGCCTCATCATGATGGTTTTAGAAACTATTTTAAAGGTGATTTTTCAGTAATGCCTGAGGAACTACTTTTAGAGAGAGCGTCTCTTATGGGTTTGACTGCACAGGAAATGACTTGTTTAGTAGGAGGAATGAGAGTGCTAGGAACAAATCATTCAACTGCCAAAGAAAAAGGTGTTATGACTGATAAAGTTGGAGCACTTACAAATGACTTTTTTGTAAATTTAGTTGACATGAAATATATTTGGAAACCAACTGGAAAAAACTCATACGATATAATTGACCGTAAAACTAACAAAGTTAAATTTACAGCCTCTAGAGCCGATTTAGTTTTAGGTTCGAATTCTATTTTGAGGTCGTATGCGGAGATTTACGCGCAAGATGATAATAAAGAAAAATTTGTAAAAGACTTTGTTGCAGCATGGACAAAGATAATGAACGCTGATAGACCTAATTTAAAAAAATTGAATTAATATGGAAATTGTCAAACCAACAAAAAACTTAGAACCTTTAAACCGCAACGTTAAAGATGATTTTTACATAGTTCCAAATCTAAAATTTAATGTTGACAAAATGAGGGCTGATTTAAACGTCGTTCTCAAAAAAAAGAAGTTCAGCACTCTGGGAATAAAAAATTTTGGAGCTATAGCCCTAAATCAAATTCCGGGAGACACTTCTTCGACAGAGGGTCATAATGTTAGAGGAATATATTGGACTATACCTGATGAAAAAGGCAAAGAGATTAAGAGAGATAAACCGATCGACGAGTCAAAATATACTGAGGTAGTATCTGAATTTAAAGGAACTTATTTTGAAGAAGTATACAATACTTTAAAAAAACATTTTAAAATTGGAAGAGTAAGAATATTATTAAAAGAACCTAGATCTACACTTAGTTGGCATAGAGATCCTGAGCCTAGACTCCATATACCAATAATAACAAATAAAGGATGCAGAATGGTAATAGAGGAGGTTTGTAGACACATGCCGGCTGACGGGTCAGTGACTATTACTAATAATACTAAATACCATAATTTTTTTAATGGAGGGGAGCAAAATAGAATACATTTAGTAGCATGTGTATTAGAAAATCCATTTAATTAAATGACAGAATTTACTCACGGAATTTTTTCAGCATCAAAAACTATATACGAAAATAATAAAGGCTCTATATTAAGGACAATAATATATACAATCGGTCATTTCGCTATTGCCATAACAGTTTTAATGTTAATTGCAGAAGTGTCTTTTATGGTCGCTCTTACTGATGCTATTGTAGAACCATTGGCTAATGCAATATGGTATTTCGTTCTAGATAAAATCTGGACAGCTAAGTACAAGAAATAATTTACAATAGACCCCACAAAATATCTTTTTTTACCCAACCTTTATATTTCTCTACACTTATCTTACACCATTTATCTTTACACTTATGGATCTTACATAACCTTCCTTCTTTTAGAATAGCAAGAGGCTTAGAATAAATAGAAGGTTTTTTAAAAATTAATTGATCATCATCAATTGTGATAGCTGCTTTTTTTTTCGATAATTGTGAAATATGTATCCAACCAGTATTATTTTCATGATCTCTTATTTTTCTGAAATTTTCAAACTTATCTTGAATTAAAACAGGTAAAAATTTTTTTTTGTAAAAAAGCTTGATTGGATATTCGAAAGATGGTCCTTGTCTTAGATTTACTTTGTCGTTTCTCAAGGTTAAAAAATATTCATTTGCCAAAAGACTCTGAAAAGAAAAATAAACAATGAAAAAAATATAAAAAATTTTTAACATTTGTTTTTACATTGAGGATTGAAAGATAATTTTATTTTTCTTAAATTTATTTTAATTGAGTCGAAAATTATCATCTGATTATCTAAACCATTCTTTATTCCTATAATTGTTTTTAAAACTTCGTTTGCTTGTAGCGAACCCAAAATTCCAGCTACAGGAGAGAAAATACCTTCTGCTTCACAATTTTTTTCTAAAACAGGCTTATCTGGCATAAAGCACCTGTAACAGGATGCCTTTTTTTTAAAATTAAACTTGTATAAATGACCGTCAAATCTATTGATCGCTGCAGAGATGAGTATTTTTTTCGTTTTTTTACATTCATCATTAATCAAGTATCTGGTTTCAAAGTTGTCAGTTCCGTCGCAAATTATTTCAAAATCTTTGATAATTGATTTTATATTCTTTGAAGTTATTTTTTTTTTAAATATTTTAATTCTTATTTTTTTATTTATTCTATTAATACCAAATTTAGCCTGATCGACTTTGTACTTACCTATATCATTAGTAGAAAATAACGTTTGTCTATTTAAATTACTTATTTCAACTTTATCTGGATCTGCAATTCCTATCGTTCCCACTCCAGATGCTGCTAAATACGTTAAAAGTGGGCAACCCAAACCTCCAATACCGATTATTAATACTTTAGCGTTAAGTATTTTTTTTTGTCCAGCTACTCCAACATTTTTAAGAATTATTTGTTTTTCAAACCTTTTTAAATCTTTCAATCCTAATTGCATAAATTATTTCAATCCAGTAGATCCAAAACCACCTTCACCTCTAATTGTATCTTCTAATTTATCTACTTCCTTAAACTTTGCTTTAACAATAGGGCATAATACCATTTGAGCGATGCGTGCACCTTTCTCAACAACAAAAGTTTTATTGCTCAAATTTATTAATATTACTTTTAATTCACCTCTATAATCAGCGTCTATCGTTCCAGGTGAATTAAGAACTGATACCTGACTTTTAGCAGCCAATCCTGATCTCGATCTAATTTGTATTTCAAAATTTTCGGGAATAGACACAGATATACCAGTTGGAATTATTGAAGTTTTCCCTGGCTCTATTTTTATCTGTTTTTCAATATTTGCTGAAAGATCCATCCCTGATGAACCATTTGTCTCGTATTTAGGTAGTTCGATATTTTTGGATAGTCTTTTAATTAAAACTTCTGTCATTCTTTAAGAGTTTGTCTAAGACTATTTCAGCTATAACATTAGCTATAAAACTTTTTTTATTTTTTTTTATTACTTTTATTTTTCCTGAATTATCAATTACCGAAACTCTATTATAATCTGAATTAAGTCCGCTACCTTTTTTGGAAACATCGTTAACGACTATAAGATCACAATTTTTTTGTTTTAATTTAGAAAAAGCGTTTTTATTTAAATTTTCAGTTTCAGCTGCAAATCCGATTACTAAGCTTGGCCTATGTTTATTGTTCTTGCCTAGAAATTCAACAATATCCTTATTCCTCTCCAATTCAATAGATTTTAATTTAATATTATCTTTTTTAATTTTAACCTTACTTTTTTTAATTGGCTTGAAGTCAGCTACAGCAGCAGCACATATTGCAATATCTACTGGCAAACACTTTTTTACCTCCTCAAACATCTCACTTGCTGTGACTATTTTTTTTGTTTTGATATCTTTTTTTGGATAAAGATGTGAGGGTCCCGTAATTAAAGTTGTCTTTATACCCAGCCTACTTAATGCTTCTGCTATTTCAAATCCCTGCTTCCCGCTTGACTCGTTTGAAATAAACCTCACTGGATCCAAGTACTCCCTTGTTGGCCCGGCTGTTACTAAAGCTTTAAGATTTTTACTTTTTATAATATTTTTTTTATTAAAATATTTTTCAATAAATGAGTAAATTTGTCTTGGACTCGACATTTTGCCCTCGCCATACTCCCCACAGGCCATCTCACCTTTTTCAGGACCTATAAAAAGATAGCCATAATCCTTTAAAATTTTAACATTTTGTTGTGTCGCTTTGTGTACCCACATTCTCACATTCATGGCAGGAACTAATAAAATATCTTTATTAGATGCTAAAATTACTGTTGTCGCTAAATCTTCCGCTTTTCCAAGACTTAACTTTGTCATAAAGTTTGCAGTCGTAGGCAATACAATTATTAAGTCGGCCCATCTAGATAATGCAATATGATCTATTTCTACCTCAGAGTCCTTGTCAAAAATATTTTCAAAAATCTTACTTTTTGTCAGAGTAGAAACTGATAGAGGAGTGACAAATTCTTTACCACTTTTAGTAAGTATAGTTTTAACTTCATTGTCATTTTTTTTTAGCAATCTTATCAAATCTAAAGACTTATAAGCTGCAATACCTCCACCAATGATAATTAGAATTTTTTTATTTTTTACAGTCATAAGTAATTAAAATACTAATAGAAAGACAATTACAACACCAAAAAAACTAATAACGATATTATTTCTAAAGTTCTTAATCTTCATTTGTTCTAATTCTAAATTTTTATTTGTTCCGAGAGCTAAATTTAAATTTCCATCAGCCATTAACTTTAAAGCATAATCAGCTCTATCCATTAACTCTGGAAGATCTGGTATTCTTTTTAGAATTTCAGATGAAGTATTAATTGCTGTATCGAAAGTAGATTTTGGACTTTTAACATTTTTTAGCCAATCTTCTAGAACTGGTCTAGACACTTCCCAAATATTTGTTTCGGGATAAAGTCTTCTTGCAACCCCTTCAACCACTACCATTGTTTTTTGTAATAAAAGAAGCGGAGGCTGAGTAGGCATATTAAACTTCTCTGTGATCTCAAATAATTGAGCCAATAGATTTCCACCAGAAATATCTTTTATAGATTGTCCAAATATAGGTTCTCCCACTGATCTTAAGGCTTGAGCAAATTCCTCTTTCGAGGCAGCTTTAGGAACAAGACCAGCTTGAAAATGGACTTCAGCAACCTTAACATAATCTCTTTTAATAAAACCATATAAAATCTCAGCTAAAAATTTTCTATTATTTTTATCTAAGCGTCCCATAATACCAAAATCTACAGGTATTATATTTCCTTTCGGATCTACAAATAAATTGCCTTGATGCATATCACCATGAAAAAAGCCATCTCTCACAGCCTGTGTTAAAAATAATTGTATTAAGTTTTCTGCTAGTTTCTTTAAGTCTACTCCTAAATCATTAATTTTTTGTATTTCACGTATAGAAACACCTTCGACTTTGTCTAAGGTCAATATTTTTTTAGTTGTATAATTCCAATAAATTTTTGGTACGATAAATCCTTGATCATTTTTTGTATTTTCGTAAAGCTCATTAGCTGCAGCAGCCTCAAATCTTAAATCCATTTCTATATTAGTTATTTCTCTTAACAAATGAACAACCTCAACTAATTTTAATCTCTTTGCTTTTGTAATAGTATTTTCAACTATATAAGCAAACAGCATTAAAGCATCTAATTCTTCATTAAATAATTTTTCTATATCAGGTCTTAATATTTTGATTGCAACTTGTCTTTCTTGTTCTTCATGCTTAATTTTAGCCAGATGTACTTGAGCTATAGATGCAGCTGCTATAGGTTCACTTAATTCCTGAATATCTCTAAAATAGTTTTCTCCGATTTCCTTTTTAATTATTTTTTTTGCATCGTGCAGATCAAAAGCCGGAACTTTGTCTTGTAATTTTTCAAGGGATTTTGCAAGTTCCTCCCCAATGATGTCCGGCCGTGTAGCTAGAAACTGACCTAATTTTATAAAAGTTGTTCCCATTCCCTGAAGGGCAGTACAAAGCTTCTCACCGGAAGATTTTTGATTATTCTGCAGACTCGCACTTGCACCAATCGAAATAAAATTAAAAAATAAATTAATAATTGTTGGTAATTGATGTATTTCGTTTATGGTGGCAACTGCTCCAGAGGTAGAAAATTTTCTAGCTATTTGGAATAATTTTAAAACTCTTTTTAACATTTAAATTTTCCAACCTGAGTGAATTGCTGATATTCCATTAGAAACGTTTCTAAATTCTACATTGGAAAAACCGTTATCCAAAATTAATTTTACTAATTGTTCTTGATTATAAAACTCCTCAATGCTTTTAACCAAATATTTGTAAGGTTTATCTGAACCTACTATCAATTTACCAATGAGTGGTATAGTTTTTGAATACTGTTTATATAGATAATCTAACAACTCGTTATCAATTTTCGAAAATTCTAGGCACATAAAACGTCCGCCTGGCTTTAATACTCTAAAAGCTTCTTTTAAAACGGCATTAATATCTGAAACATTTCTTATTCCGTAGCTTATTGAGTAATAGTCGAAAGTATTATCTTTAGCTGGAATTTTTTCAGCTGGAGCGTTTATCCATCTTATATTCTCATATTTTTTTAACTTTTTTTTACCTTGATTTAACATTTGTGTATTAGGTTCAACACAAGTGATTTGTCCAGAATTTTTAGTTTCATCTAAAAAAAGTTTTGCAATATCCCCAGTTCCTGAGGCAACATCAATTAGTTTTGTTTCAGGCTGAGGATTCATCCAATTAACAAATTTTTCTTTCCAAGCTCTGTGTAT
>CACNYH010000012.1 GCA_902624495.1 uncultured Pelagibacteraceae bacterium
AAACGATTGCAAAATTTATTATAATTGCTCCACAAAGAATTAATAGTATGCTTCTTAAGTTCGAAAATTTATTTTTAATCCATTTTGCTTGCGGTCCAATCGCCATAAAAAACAAAAAGGCTATTACAACTGGTATGATCACAGAATTGTAAAAAGGGGGACCAACCGAAATCTTATTATTTGAAATTGCATCTGTAAATATTGGGTACAAAGTGCCTAATAGCACTGTGATTAAATAAAACATCATGAACCAATTATTTATCAAAACAAAAGTTTCCTTACTGTTTGAATTAATCAAATCGTTCGTTGGCTTATATTTTCTAAATAAAAAATAAATTGATGCAAAAATCATTAAACTTAAAAATATTAAAATGTATATACCTCTCGATGGATCGTTAGCAAAAGTATGAACTGAATTAAGTATTCCAGATCTAACCAAAAAAGTACCTGTTACACTTAAAGTAAATGTCATTAAACAAAGTATAATTGTCCAAAAATAAAGTGTATTTCTTTTTTCTAAAACTAATAGACTGTGTAACAGAGCTGTCATTGCAAACCATGGAAGTAAGGATGCATTTTCAACTGGGTCCCAAAACCAAAAACCTCCCCAACCTAACTCATAATATGCCCAAATAGATCCTACCATGATACCTAATGTTTGAAAAATCCAAGAAATCAAAACCCAACTTTTGATTGATTGCGCAAACAAGCTGCCAGAATAATTTGAAATCATTGAAGCCATAGCCGCGGAAAAATATATAGAGGATCCTACAAATCCAATATAAAGTAGAGGTGGGTGAATAGCTAAAGCTGGATCCTGCAATATTGGATTCAAACCTAACCCTTCTTTAGGTATAGGGATTAAAGAGCTAAAAGGGTTAGAATTAAAAATAATAAAAAGTAAAAAACCTAAGATTAATAAGTTTTGAATTATTAAGGTATAAAGTCTGTAATTCTTTGGATGTTTTTTATTAAAAATCAAAAATAAAAATGAGAAAATTGTAAGTATTATAACCCAGAGTAATAAACTGCCCTCATGGTTTCCCCAGGTTCCAGAAATTTTATAAAAGAGAGGCTTTAATGAATGAGAGTTTTGATAAACAGTGATTAAAGAAAAGTCGGAGACTATGAAAGCAGCAATGAGCGTAAAAAAACAAATTAAAACTAAAGTGCTTTGTAATAAGCTAATTTGATAAATATTTTTGAAAATTAAACTATTTTTTATTTTTAAACATTTTAAAGAACTATAAATAATTAAAAAGCTCAAAAAAATATTTATAAATAAAAGAAAATTTCCAGTATTACTTAGCATTTTCTTTCACTATGTTTTTTAGTTCTGGAGGCATATAATTCTCATCATGTTTTGCTAAAATTCTGTCAGCGACAAAAAATTTTTTGTCCTGTAACTTACCCTCCGCTACTACTCCTTTGCCCTCTGCAAATAAGTTTGGTATTGTTCCTTTAAAACTTACATTAATCTCATTTTTAAAATCTGTAATTATGAATCTAATTTCCTGATCTTTTATTTTAAGTGTATTTTTTTTCACCATTCCGCCAACTCTAATTTTTTTATCAAGATTTATATCTTGGTTTATCTTGATATCAGTAGGAGAATTAAAATATAAAATATTTTTATTAAGAGCATTCAGAATCAAAAAAATTCCAATGACTGATGTAAATAGAAGTATTGCTAAAAGAGAGACCCTTTTTTTTACTTTTTTTGGAAGCATTAAATGCTTTAAATCGTTTTATTGTATGATGCTAATATTTTCGAAGCGATTTTAGAATTTCTGAGAACTGTTTTTTTTTGTTCAATAGAAAGTTCTTCAATTTCTTTAGCAAATTCCTTCTCGTATTTTTTTAATGTTTTTCTTGTCTTGTAGTATACAAGTCCACAAACTAAAAAAGTTATCACAAAAGACGACCATACGAAAATTCCGTATCCGTTCATGGTTATAAAATTACTGATCATATCTTCTTAAATTTTTTTTCTTAATTCTAATGATTTCTGTCTTATATTTCATTAGAAAAATTAGCGCACAATACAAAATTAATACAAAAAACATAAGCAATAAAGGCGTTAACATTGAGGAATGTATTGTACTAGTTCCAGTAATCTTAATACTTGCAGGTTGATGTAGCGTGCTCCACCATTCTACAGAGTATTTGATGATTGGGATATTTATTAGACCTATAACTGCAACGATGCTTGAGATTTTGTTTGCTTTATCATCTTCATCGAAGAATTTATGTATAACAATGAAAATTAAGTAAAAGAGTGCCATTATTACCATAGAGGTTATCCTTGCATCCCAAGCCCAGAAAGTTCCCCATGTAGGCTGACCCCAAATAGATCCGGTTACTATTGCAATACAAGTGAACATCAAACCGATAGGCGCAATACTCTTCGTAATTAGTTTCAAGTTTTTAATTTTGAAAATAAAATTTAAAATAGAAAGAATTGAAATACAGCTGAAGGAAGCAAGACTTATCCAAGCTGCCGGTACATGCACATACATTATTCTTACACTTTCGCCTTGCAGATAATCAGGGGGAGAAAAAACTAATGCGAAAGACAGAGCGATTAATAGTAAAACGAAAAATATTGAATTGATAAAATTTATTAATTTTTCTATTAAAAAAAAAATATAACTATTATGAAAAAAATTTAACATTTAGTTTAACTACTATAATATTTTTTTTTTGTGAAGTTAAATTATAAGCCCAATTGAGAATGGGAGGGAGTAATATAATAAGATTATTCTCAATTAGGCTAAAACATGCTTTTATTACCTTGTCTGTGTGTCGCAGATTTGAATAAATTTTGTTTTATTTTAGGCGATTGGAAATTAATTAGATATTTTGAAGTAACTTGATCCTTTTTTGCCTGAAAAAATTTCCTCAATAAGAGGGTGCTTCACAGGCTCTTTAGAACTATCTAAAAGTAAATTTTGCTCTGAAACATAAGCCTCGTAAGTTACGTCATTACTTTCAGCTAAAAGATGATAAAAAGGTTGGTCTTTTCTTGGTCTAACTTCTTTTGGGATCGATTGATACCACTCCTCTGAGTTATTAAATTCAAAGTCAACATCATAAATTACTCCTCTGAAATCGAAGTGACGGTGTTTAACCACTTCACCAATTGAAAATTTAGCTCTATTACTTGTTGCCATTCCTAATAGTTAGTAATTTTTTTGCTAAAATCAATATCTAATTTGTTATAGTTGAATTATATGTTAGTCTTTAATTTGTGAATAAGTCACTTTTAAAATTTATTACTGACTTTGGACCTTTATTAATCTTTTTTACGATCTATTATAAAAGTGGAAACAATCTCATTATTGCTATTCCTCCTTTAATTATCGCCACCATTGTAGCTGTTGCCATCATGTACTTTGTTGAAAAAAAAATACCGTATGTACCATTAATAGGTGGTGTAGTAATTACTCTATTTGGCGGCCTTACACTTTATTTTAATAACCCAATTTTTATTTATATGAAACCGACCATAGTAAATTTAATTTTTGCTGGAGCATTAATTATAAGCAAAGTCTTTTTTCAAAGAAACTTTCTTAAATTTTTTTTACAAACGGCTTTTCAGTTGAACGACACTGGTTGGGATAAATTAAATTTTAGATGGGCATATTTTTTTATATTTTTAGCAATATTGAATGAAATTGTTTGGAGAACACAACCTGAAACCACTTGGGTAAACTTTAAAGTGTGGGGCATTCTACCAATCACTTTTATTTTTACGGCTTTTCAGGTACCATTAATTAATAAGTACAAATTATGAATAAAATAAGATTAATTATAAATAATAATATTAAGAAAAATGAAAAGCAGAAATTTTTTATCAAGAAAGAACTTCAATGTATTTTAAATCTTTATGCAAGAATGGTATCAAACGGGTCTTGGAAAGATTACTCTTTTTCAACTGGCACAAAAGAAGTTTCATTTGATGTTTATCAAAGAGCATCTGAAAAACCCGTGTTGAGAATTACAAAAAACTTAAAACCAAATTATTTTAACGAAAAATATTTAATTAAAGATAAGGATGGAAAAGTAATTAAAAAGTCAGAAAGTCTAAATTTTCTAATAGATAGAACTAGCTGGAATAGATTAAAACTTATTAAATAATTATCTTCTTTGACCGAAAAGTCTTAAAAGCATGATGAAAAGATTTATGAAATCAAGATAAAGTGTTAAAGCGCCCATAACAGCTTTTTTGCCCATCAGTTCACCACTATCGCTTACTAAATACATATTTTTAATTTTTTGAGTGTCATAAGCTGTTAAGCCCACAAACACTAGTACACCTATGATTGAAATTATAAAATACATCATAGAAGATTTCATAAAAATATTTACTAATGAAGCAATAATAATTCCAAATAGGCCCATCATTAAAAATGAACCAAGTTTAGTAAGATCTCGTTTTGTCGTGTAACCGTAAATACTCATTGCTCCAAAAGTACCAGCCGTAATAAAGAATACTCTTGTTATACTTGCGCCGGTATAAATTAAAAAAATTGATGAAAGCGATGCGCCCATTAAAGCTGCAAAAACCCAGAAGGTAGTTTGCGCTTTAGCTGCTGACATTTTCGCTATTCCGAAGCTCATGTAAAAAACAATTGCAAGCGGAGCTAGCATTATTACCCATTTTAAACCTGAGGCATATATTGAATTACCGAAATTAGTTAATCCAATTATTTGACCTTCTGCTGAAGTAACAACTGCCATTTTGAAAAATAATAAAGCAACGAACCCGGTTAAAAGAACACCAGAAGCCATATAATTATAGACCTTAAGCATGTAAGATCTTAAGCCTTGATCTATAATAGCTTCAGTCGCTGATGAACGAACAGTTGATCTTTGTTTATTAATTTCCATAAATAGATATATAAGTTTTTTTAAATACTTTTCAATAGGCAAAAATTGACCTAAAAAACTACTATAATTATTACAATTTTATGAAATTTAAAAAATTAGGCACTACAGACTTGAAAGTGAGTTTAATATGTCTTGGAACTATGACGTGGGGTACACAAAATACTGAAAAAGATGCTTTTGAACAAATGGATTACTCCTTAAGTGAAGGGGTTAACTTTTTTGACACTGCAGAACTTTACTCAGTGCCGCCTAACTCGGAGTCTTATGGCAAAACCGAAGTTATGATTGGAAATTGGTTTGAAAAAAGAAAAAATAGAGAAAAAATAATTTTAGCTTCAAAAGTTGCAGGTCCAGGATGTAGTTGGATTAGAGGTGGAGGAAATAATTTTGATGAAAAAACAATTGGAAAAGCAATCGATGGGAGTTTAAAAAGATTAAAAACAGATTATATAGACTTATACCAATTGCATTGGCCCGAGAGATCAACTAATTACTTCGGCAAAAGAGATTATACTGTTGATAGTGATGAAGGAGAGTGGAATAGCTTTGAAAGCGTTCTCGAGGCCCTAGAAAAATTTATTCAGAGTGGAAAGATTAGATACATTGGCATGTCAAATGAAACTCCATTCGGCCTATCAAAATATATTGAATTATCTAAAAATAAAAAATTACCACGGATGATGTCAGTACAAAACCCTTACAATTTAGTTAATAGAACTTATGAAATCGGAATGGCTGAAATTTCAATTAGAGAAAGATGTGGACTTCTAGTTTATTACCCTCTTGCTACAGGTGCGCTATCTGGAAAATATAGAAATGGTCAAATGCCAAAGAATTCTAGACAAGCTTTGTTCAAAGGTTGGGAAAGACATCTAAATCCTTTAGCTGTGAAAGCATACGAAGAATATTATAAATTAGCTAAAGAAAGTAATATGACAATGGCTCAGTTAGCACAGGCTTTTGTAAACACCAGACCTTTTGTTACAAGTAATATAATCGGGGCAACAACAATGGAGCAATTAAAGGAAAATATAGATAGTGTAAATATTGAACTATCCGATGAAATTTTAAATAAGATTGATGTTATCCATAATAATAACCCAAATCCATCTCCTTAATACAAGGCATTGAAATAGACAATTTTTAGTATAAAAATAAAATATGCCAGTTAAAAAAATTTTTATAATACTTATTCTATGTTTATTTTCTGTGAATGTTTTTGCCATTACGCCAAGATCAACTGGAAAATATAAAAACTGGGAAAGCTTTATAGCGGAAACTGATAAAGGAAAAATTTGCTTTGCTCAAACTGTTCCGACTAAAAGAGCGCCAGCTGCTGTAAAAAGAAATAAATCAAAGTTATTTGTAACTTTTAGGCCTTCTGAAGAAATCAAAGATGAAGTGAGTTTAACAAGTGGCCATGATTATAAGACATCAAGTGTAACCGCTAGCTCTGGGAAAAGAAGATATTCTTTTTTTTCTCAAAAAGATTTTGCTTGGTTGTTGGATGATCAGGAAGAGAAAAAATTTATTCAATTAATGAAAAAAGCAACTGATATAATTGTAAAAGCAAGAACCACAAAAGGGGCTGAGACAACTGATCACTATTCTATGATGGGATTTACAAAGGCTTATAACACAGCAAAAAAAACTTGCAGCTAAATGAAAAAAATTGTTTTAGCCTACTCAGGCGGTTTGGATACATCTATAATTTTGAGATGGTTGCAAGAAAATTATAATGCTGAAATCATTGCTTACACCTCTGATATTGGACAAGTTTTAGATAAAAAAAAAATTATTAAGAATGCTAAAAGACTAGGCGTTAAAAAAATAATTATTGAAAATCTTAAAAATATCTTTGTGAAAGATTATGTTTTTCCAATGATAAGAGCTCATGCAGTTTATGAAGGAGTATATTTATTAGGCACATCTATTGCCAGACCGTTAATTGCAAAAAGACAAGTTGAAATTGCAAAAAAATTTAAGGCTTTTGCAGTTTCGCATGGCGCAACTGGAAAAGGCAATGATCAAGTAAGATTCGAGCTTGGTTACTCATATTTTGGTAAAAATAAGATTAAAACAATTGCGCCTTGGAGAGAATGGAAATTACAATCAAGAGCAGATTTAATTAGATATGCAAAAAAAAACAATATACCAATTCCTAAAGATAAAAAAGGTGCTCCGCCATTTTCTGTGGACGACAATATTTTTCATACCTCAACAGAGGGTAAAGTTTTAGAGGACCCAAAAAACTCAGCTCCTGAATTTATTTATCAAAGAACAGTTTCACCACAAAAAGCTCCTAACAAACCTACAAAAGTAAAAATTACTTTTAAAAACAGTGACCCAATTGCAGTAAATGGAAAAAAATTAAGTCCTGAAAAGCTTTTAAGTAAATTGAATATTCTGGCTGGGAAAAATGGAATTGGAAGAGTTGATCTAGTTGAAAATAGGTTTATTGGAATTAAATCTAGAGGTGTTTATGAAACTCCAGGTGGAACTTTGTTGTATACTGCACATAGAGCTATAGAATCTGTTACTCTTGATAAAGAAACCGCTCATAAAAAAGAGAGAATAATGCCAGAGTATGCTGAGCTGGTATATAACGGTTACTGGTTTTCGAAAAAAAGATTAAAATTACAAAAACTTATTGATAAAAAAAGAAACAAAGTGTCTGGTGATATTGTTTTAAGTTTATGCAAGGGAAACGTAACTATTTTATCAAGAAGGACAAAAAATAAAGCTTATTCAATGAAAAAAGTTTCTTTTGAGGAGAATAAAACCTTTAATAAAAGAAAAGTTGAAAATTTCATAAAATTTCACTCTAAACAGTTAAATAAAGCCTAAATTTTTGATAGATTAATATTAAATGAACAGTTCGATTCGAAATATTCAGTTAGTTGCGGTTATAGTTGTTCTTGTATCAACTATTATTGCTTTCTTCTTAGAAATGAAAGAAATGTACGAAAACAAAGACATTACATTAGCTGATTTGCTTTTAATGTTCATTTATATCGAAGTAATTGGTTTAGTGAGATCTTATTGGGAAACCCAATCCGTAAGAATAACATATCCTTTAATCATAGCCATTACAGCGCTAGCTCGGTTCATAATATTACAAGATAAAGAGAGTGACCCTGCAAACTTGATTTATATTTCTTTAGCTATTTTAATAGTTGCGATTGCTACAGTTATTATAAGATTTAGAAATAGTAGGTACTTAAAAATTGAAAAGTCTAGGTCAAGCGAGCTTTAAAACACGTTAAAGTATTCTTTAATAAACATGCAATTGTCATTGGTCCTACTCCTCCAGGAACAGGAGTTATTGCTTTAACATTTTCTTTTAATTCATCAAAATTAACATCTCCTACTATTTTTTCTCCTACTTTATTTATGCCGACATCTATAACAATCGCATTTTTTTTTACCCAATCTTTTTTGATTAAATTTGGAACTCCGACAGCTGCTACTAAAATATCTGCTTTGAGGCACTCATTTTGTAAATCTTTTGTTTTTGAATGAACAATAGTTACGGTGCAATTTTCTTTTAATAATAATTGAGCCATCGGTTTACCGTTTAAATTAGATCTTCCTATTATAACAGCATGTTTGCCAGCTAAATTTGACTCTATATTTTTAATCAATAAAAGACATCCTAAAGGGGTGCAAGGTACGATTGAGTTATAACCTGATGAAAGATTACCAACATTTATTGGATTAAAACCGTCTACGTCTTTGGATGGATTAATTGCATTAATAATTTTCTCCTTACTTATCTGGCTGGGTAAAGGAAGCTGAACTAAGATACCAGAAATTTGATCGTTTTTATTCAATTCTTCAATTTTTTCTAAAATATCTTTTTCACTCACATTTTTTGAATATCTTATTATTTCAGAGTTAATGCCAACTTCTCTAGCACTTTTTTCTTTATTCTTTACGTATATTAAACTGGGCGCATAATCTCCAATCAAGATAACTGTAAGACTGGGTGTTTTACCGCTTTTTTTCTTTAAATCTGAAATTTCTTTTTTAATTTCATTTCTAATAATCTCTGCTTGTTTTTTTCCATCAATAATCATCTTAAAAATAATCCTGGTGCAAACATTTCAAAAACTAAATTCCTTAAAAACATCAATCCTAAGATCAGTATCACTGGAGAAATATCTATAGACCCTAAGTTGGGTAAAAATCTTCTGATAAAATTTAAAGGTGGAGCTGTAAGTTTGTAAGAAACATCTAAAACAGAATATACAAACCTATTACTTGTATTTAAAACATTAAAAGCAACCAGCCAACTAAATATTACGTGAATAATCAATATCCAAATGTAAAGATTAACTATATTGTCGAATAAAATTAATATCGACTTCATTAATTTTTCTCCACATAAACTGATGTACTTGGAAAAGCAAAAGACGCATTATTTTTTTCTACTATATTTTTTATTTCAAGGGCTAAAAGATCTTTAACCTTCATCCACTCTAAGTATTTTGTGGTTTTAGTAAAACATATTAGTTTAATATCTATTGAACTTGCAGCAAATTGGTCGATTTTCACTGATAGCATTGTATTTTCCGATTTTGAAAATAATTCACTATTTTTTATATAATTTTCTATTTGTTGTTTGATATCAATTAATTGTTTGCTTGTTGTTCTATACTCTAGGCCTATGATCCAATTAATTCTTCTATTAGTAATTAAAGAATTATTTAT
Organism: uncultured Pelagibacteraceae bacterium; assembly: GCA_902624495.1. GTDB lineage: Bacteria > Pseudomonadota > Alphaproteobacteria > Pelagibacterales > Pelagibacteraceae > Pelagilacustribacter. The sequence continues at coordinate 9,607 of CACNYH010000012.1, forward strand.
TACTGCTTTTTCTGCAAACTGAAAATTAGGGATTGTTGCAAGTGATTTGTCAAATCTTCTAACAACTGTAGATCTAAAACCTATTGACTCAACTGTGCCTTCAATAACATCTTCAACATATATCCAATCTCCAACTTTAAATCTTTTCTCGACCAAAACTAATATGCCTGAAATTAAATTTTTAAATAAATCTTGCGCTCCGAGTGCAACGGCAACACCAAATAGTCCTAGTCCGGCTATAATTGGTCCAATTTTAATTCCCCAAAGTTCTAAAACAGCTGCTAATCCTAGAATTATTATTAAGACCTTTAGAGCTTTGATAATCCAATTAACTAAATCCCTTGAAAGTAAATCACTGACTGATTTTACAACAGTTGAAAAGGGTCCAATGATTTGGTGAAAGGTCCAGAATATGAGAATTGTAATTAAAGAACGATTAATAGTTTCTAAAAAATCTGCTGCTTGAGTTTCAATAGTTAGATAACTAGTAGCTACAAAAAAACCTAATACAACCGGGAAAAACTTAGCTGGCCCTTCCATGGACTTTACAAGGGTATTATCAAAGTTATTTGAGGTTTTTGATACGTAATTCTCCAATCTTTTAATTACGAATTTTGAAAATATTCCCCTTAAAAAAAGAAAAAATAAAAAAATTATTAGAGCAATAATAATTTCGGAAATATTAACTCCTGAAATACCTTTATTCCAAACATCTAAAAATAAAATCTTAAAATTTTGCAATACTTCCATTTAATTACCAATTTTTATAAGTTCATCTCCAGCTTCGAAGGTGTCTAAATTTTTCCATCCAGCTTCTTTGAAAACATTTATAACTTTTTCACTTATACACATAACTCTTGAGCCTGTCATCAATCCATTGAGTGAATACTTTTTTGCTAAATCAATAAAGCTTTCTGCGCTCCTTTTTGAGTAAACAAAAATTATGTCAGGAGGATGGTCGTTGATTAAATTATTAGTATCTTCATTTAATTCTTTAATTTTTTCTGAAGTATAATTGATAATTTTATCTATTTGGAAACCTTCCTTTTGTAACTCTAAATCCAAGTCTGATGTAATATTATCTCCACATATATACGCCAAGACTTTTTTTTTATCTAAGTCGCCTGAATGAACAATAATATTCTTTAAGGCATTTATCGTACCTCCAGCTGAAATAGTATTATTATAACCTTGCTGCCTTACAATCTTCTCTGTAATTGCTCCAACGCAAAAACAAAGTTTATTTCTATCTGGTTTTAATAATTTAAGACTCCTTATTGCATTAGCACTTGTAAATATAAATGCATTGTATTTCTCGGAGTCAATAGGATCAAGTTCTGCTTTAGAGATTTTTAAAGTAGGTACATGAATAATTTTATGGCCTAAAGAAAGTAATTTGCCCATTAAATCTTCAGAGTCAATTAAGGGTCTTGTTATTATAATATTCATTTTTTTTTAAATTTTCCTCCAGCTAGATTTAATAATTTTTCCCCAACACTTTTTCCTATAAAAGAGGCGTCAACCTCCCTACCTGTAAGTTCGTATTCAAAACTCTCTTGACCGCTATCTGAAAAAAGCTGAGCTTTTAGTTTTAAATTATGGTTTTCAATTTCTGCTAGCCCACCTATTGCAGTATCACAATCCCCTCCAATAGTTTGAAGCATTTTTCTTTCAGCTATCGCGCATAAACTAGTGTCACTATCATTTATTCTATTTATTAAATTTTTAATTTCATCTTCCTTTCTACATTGTACAGCAATTATTCCTTGTCCCACCGCTGGCAAAATTTGTTCGCAATTAAAAGTTAAGCTGATTTTTTTGTCAAGTTTAAGAGATTTTACTCCGGCAGCAGCAAGAATGATACCGTCTAATTTGTTCTCGTTGATTTTATTTATTCTAGTATCAATATTTCCCCGAATATTGATTACAGAAATTTTATTATTAATTTTTTTTAATTGAAGCTCTCTCCTTTTTGAGCTTGAGCCGATTTTTACGCCATCTTTTAAATCAGAGATACTTTTTATTTTTTCGCTAATTATTACATCACGGTAATCGTTCCTCTTTAAATATGCTCCTATCAAAAGACTTTCATTTTCATTTGCCTCCATATCTTTTAAAGAATGTACAGCAATATCTATTTCTTTTTTTAATAAGCTTTCCTCAATTTCTTTACAAAATAAATTTTTTCCACCTATTTCTGAGATGTTCTTGTTTAGATTCAAATCACCTGATGTTTTTATAGCTTTAAAATTAATATTTTCCTCTTTAAGGTCAGTATTGTTTTTTATTAATAGCTCTTTAACTTTAGCTACATAGGCTAGTGAAAGTTTGCTGTCTCGAGCTCCAATTGTAATTTTTGTCATTAATTGATTATATATTTGATAGAAGTATTTTATACTATTTTAATTTTTTAAAGAGATGACAAAAAAGATTACATTTTTAGGAATTGAAACCAGCTGTGATGAAACTGCTGCATCTGTAATTAGGGAAAATGATAAGGGCACCGCAGACGTTTTGTCAAATATCGTTTCAAGTCAAATTTCAGAGCATAAAAAATTTGGAGGAGTGGTGCCTGAATTAGCTGCTAGAGCGCATATAGAAAATATTGAATATATAGTCAAAGCTGCTTTAGAGGAAAGTAAAGTTTCTTTAAATGAAATAGATGGCATTGCAGCTACTGCGGGTCCAGGTTTAATTGTATGTTTAGCAGTTGGACTTAACATAGGTAAATCAATTGCTGCATTTTCAAATAAACCATTTGTTGCAGTTAATCATTTAGAAGGTCATGCTCTAAGTCCAGGACTAGAAAATAATATTCAATTCCCTTATTTACTTTTATTAATTTCTGGAGGTCACTCTCAATTTTTAATTGTGAAAGATGTAAATCAATACGAACAATTAGGAACCACAATCGACGATGCTTTAGGTGAAGCTTTTGATAAAACTGCAAAAATGCTTGACCTAGGTTATCCAGGTGGGCCAAGTGTTGAAAAAGCTTCAAAACTGGGAGATAAAAATTTTTTTACTCTTCCAGAACCAATAATAAACAAAGCAGGATGTAATTTATCATTTGCTGGACTTAAAACTGCAGTTTTAAGAGAGTCAAAAAAAATAAATGGAAATGATAAATTAAAATTTAATCTTGCAGCATCTTTTCAAAATACCATAAACAAAATTCTTTATAAAAAAACAAAGATTGCAATCGAAATGTTTAAAAAAAAGATTAATACGTCAAATGTTAATTTAGTTGTAGCTGGAGGTGTGGCTGCTAATATTTCGATAAGAGAAAATTTAAAAAAACTTTCAAAAGAAATAGGATTTAAAACTGTTTATCCTGATTTAAAATTTTGTGGTGATAATGCTGCTATGATTGCCTGGGCTGGCATAAAAAGATTTAAAAAAAATTTGTTAAATAATATGAATGTCGAAGCTAAATCTAGATGGCCTTTGGATGAAAATGCTCCCTACATGAAGGGTCCAGGTTTAAAGTTATAATGAAATATTGGTTACTTAAGTCTGAGCCTGATGTTTGGTCAATTGAGCAACAAATAAAAGCTGGCATAAAAGGTGCTCCCTGGGATGGAGTTAGAAATTATCAAGCTGCAAGCAATTTGAGAAAAATGAAAAATGGTGACTTATGTTTTTTCTACCATTCAAATATTGGAAAAGAAATTGTTGGTATAGTTAAAGTAATTAAATCAGCATTTATCGATAAAACTGATAAGAACAAGAGGTTTGTGGCCGTTCAAGTTAGGTTTGTAAGTAAATTTAAAAGGGCTATTTCTTTAGAAAAAATTAAAAAAAACAAGAAAATTTCTCATTTACCGCTTATAAAACAAAGCAGGTTGTCAGTAATGCCAATAGATTTTAAAAGCTGGAAAATTATTTGTAACATGGGTAAAGTGTAAAAAAATTTAGGGGTATTTGTGGCTAAAAAGAAAAAAAAGAAAAAATCAAAAACAAAAAAATCTAGAAATGTAAAAAAGTCTAGAAAAATTAGCAGATCTAGAAAGAAGGCCAGAAAATCAAAAAAAAGAAAAAAATCTAGAAAAAAAGCTAAAAAAGTTAGACGAATTAATTTTAAAGCTCCGACATTTTCAAAAGACAGTGATGGTAATTCAGTTATAAAAGTTTCAGACAGTTGGGCAAATCATGCCTATGTAAACGACTCTAAATATAAAAAGAAATATAAAATGTCCATTAAAGAAAACGATAAATTTTGGGCTAAAGAAGGAAAAAGAATAACTTGGATAAAAAAATATACAAAAATTAAAGATGTTAAGTACAGCAAGGAGGAAGTTAAAATAAAGTGGTATTATGATGGAACTTTAAATGCCTCAGTAAATTGTATAGATAGACATTTAAAAAAAAATCCAAGCAAAACAGCAATCATTTGGGTCGGCGATGATCCAGCAGATACAAAGAAAATTTCTTACAAAGAATTGCATCAAAACGTATGTAAAGCTGCAAATGGTCTAAAAAGTTTAGGTATACAAAAAGGAGATAGAGTTACAATTTATCTGACTATGATCCCCGAATTAGCTTACATTATGTTGGCTTGTGCAAGAATTGGTGCTGTTCACTCAATCATTTTTGGTGGTTTCTCACCTGACTCAATAGCTACTAGGATTACTGATTGCGAGTCTGAATATTTAATAACTGCAGATGAAGGAGTAAGAGGTGGAAAAATAATTCCATTAAAAAAAATTGCTGATGAGGCCTTGGATCAATGTCCTGGAGTAAAAAAATGTGTAGTTGTAGAAAGAACTGGCAATCAAGTTGATTGGAATAATGAAAGAGATGTTTCTTACAAAGAGCTAATTTCATCAGTTCCATCAAAATGTGATCCTGAGGAAATGAGCGCAGAAGATCCTCTATTTATTTTATATACATCTGGTTCTACTGGAAAACCTAAAGGTGTTCTACACACTACTGGTGGATACATGGTTTATGCCTCGATGACCCATCAGTATATTTTTGACTATAAAGCTAATGATATTTATTGGTGTACTGCTGATATTGGTTGGGTGACAGGTCATAGTTATATTATTTACGGACCTCTTTCTAATGGAGCAACAACTATTATGTTTGAGGGAGTTCCGAATTATCCGGATAGCTCTAGGTGGTGGCAGATAGTTGATAAATATAAAGTAAATATCTTTTACACCGCTCCAACAGCAATTAGAGCTTTAATGCGAGAGGGAGATAAACCTGTAAAGAAAACAAGCAGAAAAACCTTAAAATTATTAGGAACTGTAGGTGAACCTATAAATCCAGAAGCATGGATGTGGTATTACAAAACAGTTGGGGACTCTCGTTGTCCGATTGTTGATACATGGTGGCAAACAGAAACAGGAGGGATTTTGATCGCGCCTCAACCTGGCGCCATAGATTTAAAGCCAGGTTCAGCAACGAAACCCTTTTATGGAATTAAGCCAGTTTTAGTGGATAAAGATGGGAAAACTATAAAAGGTGAGGGCAAAGGAAGACTTTGTATGGCTACTTCTTGGCCGGGTCAAATGAGAACAGTTTATGGAGATCACCAAAGATTTATAGATACTTATTTTTCTCAATTTGATGGGAAATATTTTACTGGAGATGGGTGTAGAAGAGATAAAGATGGTTATTATTGGATCACTGGAAGAGTGGATGATGTGATTATAGTATCTGGTCATAATCTTGGAACCGCTGAAATTGAAAGTGCGTTTGTTGCTCATCCAAAAGTAGCAGAGGCAGCTGTGGTAGGCTTTCCACACAGTATTAAGGGGAATGGATTATATTGTTATGTAACACTAAATGCAGGAGAAAACCCTACTGGTGACCTTGAAAGAGATCTTAAACTATGGGTAAGAAAACAAATTGGACCAATAGCAACACCAGATGTTATTCAATTTGCGCCTGGATTACCAAAAACAAGATCTGGTAAAATTATGAGAAGAATTTTAAGAAAAATTGCTGCCAATGAGCCAGATAATTTAGGAGACACAACTACTCTTGCGGATCCAAGTGTTGTTACGTCCTTGGTAGAAAATAGACAAAATAAAGGTTAGCTGAATTTTAAATCCTTAGTTAATTTTTTAAACTCATCCTTCATTAACCCCCATTTTAAATGAATAGAATTTAAAACTATTTTTTTATCAAGAGATTTCAGTTCATCAGCAATAGGTGACCAATAATATAAAGCTTGGCCGCTCTCTTTAAAAGGATCATTTAAATGGTAGTTTGAAAAATTTACTTTATCCAATCTTTCTAAAAATTTTGTTTTACCTCTATCGAAAATTTCATTGCTTAATCCATTTTTTTTTTCATTTTCTAAAATATTTAGAAAAATTTCTTTACAATCATTTTCTTTCAAGTTTTTTTCTGAAATAAGATAAGAGAAAACATAAAAAGCACAATCTGCTAAAGCAACCACATAGATATTCCATTTGGCAATATTAATAGATTTTAAAAAAACCTCATCTTCCATCATTGCAATATACTTAACTCCAATTCTTGTTTTTAAATAACCGTATAGAGTTGTTTGAGAAACATGAGCAGATCTCTCTTGAATAAATTTTTCTAAGTCTTTTTTTGATTTAATACTTTTAAATAGTCCTGAAATTTTCCAAATAGGAATAACATACTCCCAAATGTCAATTAGAGTGGTTCTAAGAGTGTTTCGCAATTTATCTAGATTCAATTTCACGTTGTATTTAAAAAACCCTTTATTTACTTGTCTTATAGCATTTCAATTTGGTTTTGGGGTCCTTTTTTCTCTTTTAATTCAACTCATAATCAGTATGCTCCCCAGCAATAAGAGTACTTTTTACGTAAAAAGTTAAAAAATAAATAGGGGGAAATATGTCAAATAAAGACGCATATTGGAATAAGACCAAAAACCATATGATAGTTACATTGGTTCTTTGGGCTTTCTTCTCATTAGTGATCTTCATGTTTGGTTCAGAACTGAACACGATGTCTTTTCTTGGCTATCCACTAGCATATTACATGACTGCGCAAGGATCACTTCTTGCCTTTGTGATAATTTTGTTTTGGACTGCAAATAAACAAGAAAAAATCGACGAAGAACATGGTTTCTCAGAAAGAGAGGATGACTAATGTTTAAAGGAGATTTTATACAAAACCTTCCTAAAATATACGGTACCTACACTGGTGGCTTTTTAGTGTTCATCATTTTGATGGCATTAGCAGAGCAAGCAGGTGTGTCAGCTAAAAACATCGGAGTGATGTTCGTGGCTTTCACGGTATTGATTTATGCCTTAATCGGTTATTTATCAAGAACCATTCAAGTAGATGCCTACTATGTTGCAGGAAGACAAGTGCCAACCGTGTTTAACGGAATGGCAACAGCAGCTGACTGGATGTCAGGTGCATCATTCGTAGCTTTAGCGGGTGGAGTTTACTTTGGTGGCTATACTTATATGGCCTTCTTAGTAGGTTGGACAGGTGGATATGTACTTGTTGCAACTCTAATGGCTCCGTACCTAAGAAAGTTTGGATGTTACACAGTTCCTGATTTTATCGGAACGCGATACGGTGGTAACCTCGTAAGAGCTTGCTCAGTATTCGTGCTTTTCATAGCATCATTTACTTACGTAACAGCTCAAATTAATGCTACGGGAACAATTGCTTCTAGAGCTCTTGGAATTCCGTTTGAAGCAGGTGTATGGGTAGGATTAATAAGTATCCTTATCTGTTCAATGCTTGGTGGAATGAGAGCTGTAACTTGGACACAGGTTGCTCAGTACATTGTATTAATCATCGCATACTTAATACCAGTATTCTGGATTAGTAATAACGTAGGTGGAGGAATTTTCCCTCACTTAATGTTAGGTGATGAGGTTGCAAGACTTGGCGAACTTGAACAACAATTTGGACTAGTTAAAAACAGCGCCGCAGATATGAAAGCAGCTGGGGTACCAGGAGGATTGAAATATATCTCTGGAACTCACTCTGGAGTACCTGAAGGTGGAATGGCTGTCTGGAAATACTTATCGTTAGCGATTTGTATGATGGTGGGAACTGCATCGTTACCTCATATCTTAATGAGATACTTTACAACTCCTACAGTAAGAGCAGCAAGAAAATCAGTAGCTTGGTCGCTATTCTTTATTTTCTTACTTTACTCTTCAGCGCCTATGTTAGCGACATTGTCTAAATTAGCATTGATGGATCCTAATCTACCAACTGGAATTATCGGAAAATCTATTTCTGAAGTTCAGTCAATAGAGTGGGTTCAAAGATGGTCTGAAGTTAAGCAAGTATTTATTGCAGACTTTAATGGTGACGGAATACTTCAGTTGAACGAGTGGTTCATGAGAGGTGACGTTGTAGTATTAGCTACTCCAGAAGTAGCGGGTCTACCGTTCGTAATCTCAGGACTAGTGTTTGCTGGTGGTATGGCTGCTGCCATGTCAACTGCCGATGGATTAGTTCTTGCGATCTCAAATGCATTATCACATGACATTTACTACAAGATCATAAATCCAAAAGCGGAGACATCTAAAAGACTATTAGTTGCTCGTACACTTCTAGTAATAATCGGAGCTGCAGGTGCTTACATAGCCTCTTTCAGGCTAACAAGTATCTTAGGTTCGGTTGCTTGGGCATTCGACTTTGCAATGTCAGGCTTGTTCTTCCCACTTGTACTTGGTGTATGGTGGAAGAGAGCTACTAGAGAAGGTGCAATCGCTGGTATTATGGCGGGAATTATATCAGGAACAGTTTACTTAACGTGGGTGTTCCCTAAATTCTCAGTTCCAATATGGGGCGGTGTAAATACTCCATTCTTAGGTATCGACCACTTAAGATTTGGTTTAATCGGAGCACCAATTTGTTTAGTTGTAATGGTGGTAGTCAGTTTAATGACTAAAGAACCAAGCCCAGCTACACAAAAATTAGTAGACGATACGAGAATACCAACAGGTAAGGCTATTCTTGGTAAGCAACACTAATTAACAATTATTTAAAATTAAAAGGGGCGATTTTTTCGCCCCTTTTTTTTTACCTAAATCATGATAATTTACAAATATGATACCAACTTGGGCAATTGTTTTAGATTACGCTTTAGGGACTATTATGTGGACTTTAATAGGTCGTGCTTTCATGAATATCTTTCAAAGAGAAGACTCCACTTTTTTTTTCATGAGAATATTTGTTAAAACAACCAATCCCATAATCAATTTATTTAAGTTTATAACTCCAAGCTTTTTATTTGGTCCTTTCATCGCGCTATATGTTGCGTGGTTCTTTTATTTATTTAGATTCTACGCAATGCCTTACATTTTAGGTTATGATGTGTGGGGAATGCTTGCTTTCCCTTTAGAAAGTGATTTTTCAAGACAATTATATCAACTGTTTAATTAAGCTTATTTTTTGACAAAGTCTTGGATTAAAATATAAATAAATTATGAGTAATTTGGTTAAAATTTCACCTTCTATTTTATCAGCTGATTTTAGCAAATTGGGAAGTGAAGTTCTTGCTCTTGAAAAAGCAGGTGCAGATTATATTCATATAGATGTTATGGACGGGCACTTTGTTCCAAATTTAACTATCGGACCTGAGGTAATTAAAAAACTGAGACCTATAACCAAAAAAACTTTTGATGTCCATTTAATGATTTCACCAGTAGACAATTTTATAAAAGATTTTGCAAATGCAGGAGCAGATATAATTACTTTTCATCCTGAGGCAACAAACAACATTTTAAACACAATCAATCTAATTAAAAAAGAAAATAAAAAAGTTGGAATTTCTTTGAAGCCTAATTCAAGAATTAAACTTATAGAAAATCATCTAGACAAAATCGATTTAGTGTTAATTATGAGTGTTGAACCTGGCTTTGGCGGTCAAAAATTTATGCCCGAGGTATTAGAAAAAACTAAATTATTAAAAGACATAATAGAGAAAAAAAATCT